>JARXAV010000232.1 GCA_029865665.1 Flectobacillus sp.
TTACTACCTAAGGTAATCGTTCGTAGCATCCCGTTTTCTAGCAATAAAATTTCTAAACTTTGACCCAAATGAAAGAACCAAAGTTCGTCGGATTTAATACGGTGAAAATGCGATTTATCTTGGTCTTTCAGTAAAAAATAAATAGCTGTCGATATGCTTCGCTCTGCGTTTTCAGTCACCTTTAGGCTGTCTTTGCAACGGTAGGTTTCCTGATAATACCCTCCTTCTGGATGAGCTTGTAGGTTCAATTGTTCGATTAAGGTACTTGCGTTCATGGGTGATTGATAATAAGTTGACATTTCTTACAGAAAGCGTGTAATTTAGCGTTTAATGAAGACAAAACGAAAAAATTATCACAACAAGCAATTATGAAAAAACTCCTCTTCGCCTTATTTGTAGGTCTTTTATTGTCCTTTACTCCTAAAAAAGTTACATGGGTAGCCATCGGCGATTCGATCACTTACCTTAACGATCACCCCAACGAAACGGGCAATCGCATCACCAAAGGGTATATGACTCGCATTGTGGAACAATTACCCAATTGGTCGTTTATCAATCAAGGACATAATGGCTGGACATCCGTACGTACCGCAGAACAAATTGAAAAATTGGGTTTGATAAAAGCCGATGTATATTCAATTTTTTTGGGAACGAACGACTGGTGGCAAGGCAAAACACTGGGTATCTTAGCCGATTATCAGAACAATACAGGAACTGCTACGGTTTACGGCTCTTTTCGGATTATAATCGACAAGGTAAAATCTCTGAATCCAGAGGCTAAAATTGTGTTGATTACTCCGCTACCACGAGTTGATTTTGTCTATATTACTAACATGAAAAACCATGCGTATGGTTCGTATCGAGATAAAAATGGGCAGTATTTAGAGCGATTTGCAGAGGTTGTATTGGCAGTCGGTAAGGAGGAAAAAATTCCTGTCGTGGATTTGTACCACGAAAAGAAATTAGCACTTAAAAAGCTTGTGCATTTTAAGCGACTAAAAGACCCGCAAACAGGTTTGTATAAAAACTATCCATATCCCGATTTTATTGATGTCCCTTTTGATGCGGAGAAAGATGAATATCCCTATCCAGTAGAATCCATCGCTATGACCTACGACGGACTTCATCCATCAGACAAAGGTTACGAAGTAATTACGAAAAAGTTATTGAAGGTTTTCAAGAAAATAGAGCATGGGTTTTAACTCGTTCATTTACAAAGGGCTACACAACTCCGCTAATCGTTCTTTTGTGGGTTATACTTGTTTTAACTCGTTCATTTACAGGGTACTACGGGTTAAAACCCGTAGCACCCTGTCAGCATCTGACCATAATTGCATTCTGTTGCTAATTGCTCTTCTGTCAAGCCACACTTGCACAAAAACCTCTTACTCTGCATTCGTTTTTTTATCTCTTGTCTTGTTGCAATATAAATTTATATCCGTTCCTAATTTCTTTATACTTAAAATCTCGTTTCATTTCAAATATATTATCTGGATTTGAAAAAACAAGCCCATAAAGTATTATCGTTAGTAAAGCAAGTCCATAAAGTCCAAACTTAAAAGATTTTTTGATGGTCACTAGTTTGATGAATCTGTCTATTAATGTTATAATTGTCAAGCAAAATGAGAAGTAAACAAAAAAATCAAAAATCATTTCAACAACAAAAATTTGCAAGGACATTGATGTGTGCCAACCACTACAAATAAATGTCATTGGAAAGCCGTACATAAAATCATCTGGACCATCTTCTACATATACATACCGCCATTTAGTTACCGTCCCAAAGAGAATAATAGTCAATGGTAACACAAGAGTCATTATGAGTTTTTTTGTTCTAGTCATTTTATTCGAAGATTAAAAAACAAGTCAAAACTGAAATAAAAATTGGTAATGCTGCATTTCAAGTCCAAAACAATCTTGTCAAAGCAAATCAAATCAAATGGCAGTTATAAGTTCTGTCCAAAATAGTAAGTCATTTATTGTAAATATCATTAGAGTGTTTCTTTAAAATGACGCACAACTCGTTCATTTACAAAAGGCTACGGGTTAAAACCCGTAGCACCTTAACTTACCAATTTAATCCAAAGAGGTAAATTGTAATACGTCGTCACACGGCTAATTTTACCGTCTGTTACTTCTAAAAATGCTGCTGCTG
Source organism: Flectobacillus sp. (assembly GCA_029865665.1). The sequence continues at coordinate 2,156 of JARXAV010000232.1, forward strand.
GTAACACGTAGGTTTGTCCGTGTGCTTCTGGAAAACCTTCGTCTCCTACCTTGTAAATCCCATTTACCACAAATTCAGCCGCAATACGATTGCCACTTTCAGGCGTAAAAAATACCATATCCGTCAACTTCTCTTCATAGGCATAATCCATTTGTCCTAAAAACTCCTTGAACAATTCGATTCCGATGCGAGGTTCTCCTTGATTAGGCTGGTGACAAATCTCTGGACTCACTAAAGCCAACATTCCCTCCCAATTTTGCTGATTAAAGGCTTCGTAATATGCCTTAACAATTTCTAATGATGTCATCTTAAATGAATTTTTACGGTAACTATTTTGTTGATTGATTAAAGTCATTCCCTTTTGTTCAATCGTTTTTAATGAACAAAATCCCCAGAATAACGTTCTATTTATAGGCAAATTTACCTTAAAATTTATATTTGTATGCTTGGTTATCGTTTTTCAGAATTTATTCCGCAAGAGACAGCAGAAGGCAATAAGGCAAAGTTTGACCAATTGCTCGATATTTTCAATCAGCTTGTTACCATGACAGCGGGCAATGTCTCCGAGGCCTTGTCGTGGCTTACCTCCTTAGACAAACAATACAATCTTACAGACGATAGCTATGGAATTGCGGATTTTATTGATGATCTCAAATCGAAAGGCTATATCAAAGAGGAAAAAAACGAGGACAACGAGCAGCAAACTGTGCTGACCAGTAAAGGGGAACAATCTATTCGTAAACAGTCGTTAGAGGAGATTTTTGGTAAACTCAAAAAAACGGGAAATAGTGGCAATCACCGAACGCCCTATCAGGGAACAGGCGACGAAGCGAATACAGATAGAAGAGAATTTCAATTTGGCGATTCGATGGATCAAATTGCCATGACTGAATCTATCCGTAATGCTCAAATTAACAACGGATTAGAGGCTTTTATGCTTACTGAAAATGACCTCGAAATCATGGACAAGGAGTATAAAGCTCAAACATCTACGGTATTAATGATTGATATTTCGCACTCGATGATTCTTTATGGCGAAGACCGTATTACGCCTGCCAAAAAAGTAGCGATGGCTCTTTCTGAGTTGATTATGACTAAATATCCAAAAGATACTTTAGATGTGATTGTATTCGGAAACGATGCTTGGCAAATCCAAGTGAGAGATTTACCCTATCTTGAAGTAGGCCCTTATCATACCAATACGGTGGCAGGTTTGGAACTAGCCATGGATTTATTACGAAGAAGAAAGAATAAAAATAAGCAGATTTTTATGATTACCGATGGTAAACCGACGTGCTTAAAAGAAGGGATTCGCTATTATAAAAATTCGTTTGGCTTAGATAAAAAAATTCTGAACAAAACCTTAACGCTTGCCGCTCAGTGTCGCCGTCTGAAAATCCCTGTAACAACTTTTATGATTGCTAGAGACCAGTATTTGGTAGAATTTGTAGAGGAGTTTACTAAAATTAATAACGGAAGAGCTTATTATTCTTCGTTGAAAGGTCTAGGTGAATTTATTTTTGAAGACTACGAGAAAAATCGTAAAAAAGGAGTTCGGTAAAATTTTGAATGTTGGATGTTGAATTTTGAATTAGAGGATAATCCAAAATTCAACATCCAACATTCAAAATTATCATTTATTTCCCTACTTCGTGTAAGTTTAAATTAATGGCGGGGCCAGTAATTTTATCTTCATCGAATTGGCGTTTAATTAACTCGTGAGTTTCGTAATAGGTATTCCAGTAATCGCTTGAGTTTGTCCAAACACGAACATCGAATTTCAAGGCGTTTTCAGTTAAACCTGTCAACAGTAAATCATGTTCTCGGTCTTTTAAAGAGAATTTAGACTTAGCAATTGCTTTTTTCAAAGACGTTTGAACAGCATCTAAGGTATTCTGATTCCCTGCGGCAAAAACCATATCAACACGAATAACACCTTTGCCCGATATGTTGGTCACGGGTGAAGTTGAAAGAGGACCATTTGGCAAAATAATCGTGCGATTATCGGGCGTAACCATGACGGTATTGAAGATTTGAATCGCTTCTACCACACCCGTAAATCCTTGAGCATTAACCAAATCACCTACTCTAAATGGTTTAAAGATTAAGATAAGTACACCGCCTGCAAAGTTAGAAAGGCTACCTTGTAAGGCTAAACCAACGGCCAAACCTGCTGCCCCTAAAATAGCAACAAAAGAGGTTGTTTCAATGCCCAAGACACCTGCACAACTCAACAATAGCATAACATTGAGTCCGACAGTTACAAGGGATAATAGAAAAGGTTGAACATCCTTATCAATATGGCTGGTGTTCATGGTGTTGCTTAACACTTTGTTGAGCTTACCGATGATGAAACGGCCAATGATAAACAATACGATTGCTGACAAGATTTTACTCCCATATTGAGCAATGCCAACTAGAATGAATTCTTGAAAAGGAAAAAAAGGACCACTAAATTTCATAGATTTTTTTTTTTAGAATGTAACATAAAAACAATAAGCATCTTTATACCAAGATAATAAGAAAAATATGACTTACAAATCGTTGAATGCAAAAGAATTACTTAGTATTAATACGTTGGGAGGCTTAAAAGTCACAGGCTACCAGCCAAAATCCATTAAACAAGAATTACGGGATAACTTAATCGTCAAAATCAAAAATAAGGAAAACGTTTTTGAAGGGATTTGGGGTTATGAAGACACCGTTATTCCTGATATTGAACGAGCCATTTTGTCGCAACACCATATCAATTTATTGGGTTTACGTGGACAGGCTAAAACCCGTATTGCTCGTTTGATGGTTAATTTATTGGACGAATATATTCCTGTGGTTGAAGGTTCAGAATTGAATGACGACCCGCTGAATCCTTTGTCTCGTTATGCCAAAGATTTGATTGCAGAATTGGGTGACCTTACGCCTATCTCATGGATGCACCGTGACGACCGCTATACGGAAAAATTAGCCACGCCAGATGTGTCGGTTGCTGACCTTATTGGTGATGCTGACCCGATTAAGGCGGCTACTCTCAAATTACCTTATTCCGACGAACGTGTGATTCACTATGGATTAATTCCTCGTTCGCACCGTTGTATTTTTGTTATTAATGAACTCCCTGATTTACAGGCTCGTATTCAGGTTGCTTTGTTCAATATTTTGCAAGAAGGAGACATTCAGATCAGAGGTTTTAAAGTTCGTTTACCGCTTGAAATCCAGTTTGTCTTTACAGCCAATCCAGAAGATTATACCAATCGTGGTTCTATCGTAACGCCTCTAAAAGACCGTATCGACTCGCAAATTGTGACGCACTATCCAAAAACCTTGGGTATCGGAAAGAAAATCACCTTGCAAGAATCCAAAATTAAAGACGAACAAATCGAACGCATTGCCATAAATGCCTTGATGGACGATTTAATTGAGCAAATTGCCATTGAAGCTCGTTCGTCGGAATACGTGGATGCTAAATCAGGGGTTTCTGCTCGTATGACGATTTCAGCTTATGAAAACCTCTTTTCGGCAGCCGAACGTAGGGCTTTATTGAACGACGAAGACAAGACTTATATTCGTGTCGCTGATTTAATTGGGGTAATTCCAGCTGTATGTGGTAAAGTAGAATTGGTCTATGAAGGTGAAGTAGAAGGGCCTGTAATTGTGGCTCAAAACTTAATTGGCAAAGCGATTCGTACGCAATTCTTAAACTTTTTCCCTGACCCCGAAAAAATCAAGAAATTAGCCAAAGATAAAGCGGGTAAAAACCCTTATAAGCCGATTTTAGATTGGTTTATGGACGG
>JARXAV010000060.1 GCA_029865665.1 Flectobacillus sp.
TTAAATTCATCGTTCGCATCAGGTAAAAAAGACGCTTTTTGAATCTTTGCCTTTGTCGTTTTCTTAGTCGTTGCTGTATAATCTGGACTAGCTGTATCGGGTTTCAGAATCGACGATACTCCAGACACCACTCCCAGAATAATGGTTACCCACATAAATAAACGAATCGTTTTGATAATTTCTTGACGAGGCTTTGGTCTGCTACTCTCTCTAAATAACAAAAAGTAGGTCAGAATAAAAGCAATGGCACTCAAGCCTGTCACGCCATATTTCAAAAAAGACCCTAGTTCGGTGATATTAATCTGTACCAGCATAATTTAAAAGGGTTGGATATTTAAGTAAGTGACCATAAATTATCGTATTCAATTTTGACCATAAAATAATTATCAGACAAACAATTACATCCAAAATTTAAAATTCATAATTCAACATTACGACTTAAAAATGTTCGTATCCTGGAGATGTTAACGGAATCAAAGAGCCTGATTTCATCATAATCTGAGCGTCTTTCACTTCATTGGTAATATAGCCAATCATACTAATATCAGATACAACTTTTATCTTCTCATAATCATCCTGACTAACGGTAAACAACAATTCATAATCTTCTCCCCCGTTCAAAGCGGCTGTCATCGGGCTAAGTGAAAGCTCAGTCCCAATCAAATACGTTTGGTCATCAATAGGCATTTTATCTTCAAAAATCACGGCTCCAACGCCTGATTTTTTACAAATATGCAATAACTCTGCTGCTAGTCCATCCGACACATCAATCATCGACGTAGGCAAAATCCCCGCATCACGTAAGCTATGAATCACGTCCATTCTTGCCACAGGCTTCAACTGACGTTGAACAGCATAGTCTTTATCGGTCAGCTCTGGTTGCATATCTGGGTTAGACATATACACTTGCTTTTCACGCTCCAATACTTGTAAGCCCATGTAAGCAGCACCTAAATCACCCGATACGCACACAAGGTCACCAACTTTTGCCGTATTACGATAGACGATATTTTCCTTTTCAGCAAGACCTAACACCGTAATCGAAATTACTAAACCCGCACGAGAAGAAGAAGTATCTCCACCGATTAAATCCACCTGATATTCCTCACAGGCCAATTTAATTCCTTCATATAGTTCGTCAATTGCTTCTACTGAAAAACGGTTGCTTAACCCCAAACTCACCGTAATTTGTTTTGGAATGGCGTTCATCGCTGCAATATCCGACACGTTGACAGCCACTGCTTTAAACCCTAAATGCTTCAAAGGGCAGTAGGTCAAATCAAAATGGATGCCTTCCATCAATAAGTCTGTCGAAACAACCAATTCTTTTCCGTCTGTATTCACCACAGCGGCATCATCTCCAATTCCTTTAATGGTTTCTTTATTCACCATTTTGAATTGGCTATCGATACGATTTATTAGGCCAAATTCGCCCAATGTACTAAGTTCTGTTCTCGTTTGCATGATACAAAGTTACAAAATAAAAAAAGCCGTCCCAATCAAGAACGGCTTTCTCTGTACTGAAAATTTTGTTATTACTTAGAAGCTAAGGTCAACGTTACCGCACTGTTCGATGCTTTAATCAACGCTTGTGTTGTTGTTAAAGTCACCGAGCTTGTTGTCAAGTTAGCAATACTGTAAGACAATTGATTATTTGTCAATCCTGTTGGAGCATTTCCAGTGAATGTGATAATCAGTGTTTTCTCATCAGCCGATAAAGCCCAAGTACCAGAAAATGAGTTTCCATCAAATTCCGCTAACGTTGCAGCACCAGCACTTGTCAAGGTCAAATTGAAATTCTTATAACCAGGTTGTGTACCACTCGTTGTAGTTGATGAATAAACGGATGTTGAACCCCAAGTGACCATATTAGCAGTCCAAACTCTACTTAACTTCTCTTTCACAGAAGGTTCTGCCGCACTACCACCACATGATGATAGGATAGTCACTATTGCAAAAAAGATAGGTAAGAAAAAGGCGATTTTTTTCATGATTAAATTGTTTGTTTCTAAATTGATGGATAAAAATAACTAAAATTACAGTAAATATTATCATGTCTCGCAAAAACTTAACACGACGTTTATTGCTTTAAGTACCTAAAAAAACCAATATGGCTAATAATCAATATACAATTTCACAACTCGCCCTTCGTAATGGTCAAGACCGTGATGAAATTTGGGTTGCCTACAAGGGCATTATCTACGACGTTTCAGCCTCAAGACTTTGGAAAAATGGCAAACATTACGAACACTGGGCTGGACAAGACCTTACTGCTGAACTAGCAGATGCCCCACATACGGCAACTGTCTTTGAAAAATTACAAACGGTTGGTACACTTATCTAAGTAGTTCAAAACCTTTTTTATTCATTAGACGAGATTTCTCTCTTGATAGTTGCATTTCCTTCACGATAAACTTCATTCCCAATGATATTAATTGCAGATTGCGGCTCAACAAAAACTGATTGGCGAGGTATTATGCCAGATGGAACAATTGTTGGTCAATATAAAACGATAGGTTTTAATCCTTATTACCAAGATAGTCAGTCTATTTTTGAAGAACTTCAAAAAACACTATGTCCACAAATTGAACACACGGTCACAGAAATTCATTTTTATGGAACAGGAGTAACCAATACCGAAAAAAAAGAACTCTTAATCAATTCGTTAAGTAAGGCTTTTCCAAGTGCTACAACCGTCGAAATCAACTCCGATATGCTCGCAGCTGCTCGGGCATTATGTGGACAATCCGCAGGCATAGCCTGCATCTTAGGAACAGGAGCAAATACCTCTTATTATGATGGAACACAAATTACCTATCAAATTCCTCCCCTCGGCTTTTGGCTAGGTGATGAAGGAAGTGGAGCGTATCTTGGAAAAATACTAATTCAAGCCTACTTACACAAAGAATTACCCGACGATCTCCGTACAAAATTTGAAAAAAGATACGGAGCCAAAGACCGTCTCGAAATCCTAGATAATGCGTATCAAAAACCATTCCCGAATCGCTACTTTGCAGGCTTCTCTAAGTTCCTTTTCGATAATCGGCATAATCCCTACTGTTATCAGCTTATTTCAGATGCTTTTCGGTTGTTTTTTGATAAATACCTCCTTAAATACCCCAATTGTACTGAAACCAAAATCCATTTTGTGGGTTCTGTTTCTTTTTATTACTCCGACATCCTTCGTCGAATTGCCACGGAAAAGCGTTGTTCGCTTGGGGTAATTATGGAAAGCCCCATTGCTGGTCTTGCTCTCTATCATATTAGTCGGTTGAAGTCCTAATTTCCACTATAAATTCAATAGAAAAAGTTATATTTTTTAACTGAATAATTATTTTTAAAAGAAATAAATTCAAAATAATGGCAATTTTTAAAAAACGACTTAAAAATTAACATTTGTGCTGTAAATTAGAGTTAAATAAATCAGATACCCAATTTGCATAAACTATTGATTGATGACAACTTACGACAAAAATCTTGGTACAAAACAAAAAGCATTACGAATCAATCTAAACAGAAGAATCTACGGTTCATTTGCTGAAATTGGTGCAGGACAAGATGTAGCAACAAATTTTTTTAAAGCAGGAGGAGCTTCTGGAACGATTGCAAAAACTATTTCTGCGTATGATATGGCCTTTTCTGATGCCATTTATGGAGAAGAAATTTCAGGCAGATACGTGGTAGAAGCTCGTCTAATGAAAATGCTCATCCGTGAATATAAATTGCTCAATATTCGCTTAACGGAAACAGCCTCTGAAAAAACATTCTTCGCCTTTGCAGATACCGTTGCGGCCCTTAATTATCAAAAAACAAATGATCCACACGGTTGGATTGGTCTTCGCTTTCAACTCACCCCAGGTGGCGAACCTAACGACGTAGTTATCCACGTTAGAATGAAGGATAATGATAACGTTCTTCAACAACAGGCACTCGGAGTCATTGGTGTAAACTTAATTTATGGCTGTTATTATTACTATGACCAACCCGAAATTTTGTTACAATCCTTAATGGATGACCTCCATACTGACCGTATTGAGATTGATATGATTCGCTTTGCAGGGCCAGATTTCAAAGAGGTGGATAACCGTTTGATGTCTTTGCACCTTGTTAAAAATGGCTTTACCAATGCTGCCCTTTTTGGCCCAGATGGTAACGTGATGAACCCCTCAGAGGCTTTTTATAAAAAGCATATTGTAGCAGTAAGAGGACGTTTCCGCCCTGTAACCAATGTCTTCTTAGACATGCTTAAAAAAGGCGTAAAGCAATTTGAAAATGAAAATGATGTCGATGACGATAAAGTAGTAGTAGTTTCTGAATTAACCTTACAAAGTTTACAAAGCGGCGATGAACAGATTAATGAAAAAGATTTCCTTGACCGTGTAGATATTCTTTGTTCTTTGGGACAAACCGTATTGATTTCAAATTTCCACGAATATTACAAACTGGTTTCATATCTTGCTCGATTCACGAAGCAACGCATGGCTCTAATTATGGGTATTCCTAACTTATCTTATATTTTTGAAGATAAGCACTATACAAATCTTACTGGAGGAATTCTTGCCGCTTTTGCAACCTTATTTGGCCCCAAAATTAAGCTCTATTTATACCCAACACTTAATAGTGAACAAAAGCTAGTTACTAGCAAAGAGTTCACTCCCCCAACTCATCTCAAAGGGCTTTATCAATATATGTTAGATAATGATAAGTTTCAAGACGTTCACAATCCAAATACAAGTCTATTGAGTATTCATAATGACAGCGTTCTAAGAATGATTCAAAATGGAGAGTCAGGTTGGGAGCAGTATGTGCCAGAATCAGTTGCAAAAATGATCAAAGAGAACTGTTTATTTGGTTATCCTTGCGAAGTATAGCAAATACATAAAAAGGCGTTGTGTAAAAAGTTGAGTAGTTTTTCTAAAAATTCTGGTATTTGACTATTTAAGATATGCAATTCCCCCAATCATAACTATAACCATTAAGAAGTTAAGAGTATTTAGAGATAATGATAAAACTTAATAGACTTAACTCCTTAATGGTTATTAGTTTTTTTTAAAAGTCGGGTATTTGATTTTTGAATTAAGCCTTCATTTGAAATACGAGAGGATTTGGTAGATAAGAATTATACCTGATAATTAATGGTCGGAAGCTAAAATCAAAAATTTTGTTTTGACAGAATATTATTTGTCATACAATACGGTAAGCTTTAAACTCTGTACTTTTTACACAACTCCTATTTCACAGCCCTAATAACATCTCTCTTACCCCAAGGGCCTGGATGCTTTTCTACCCGATAACCAACCCCCTCCAAAGCTTTTCTAACCACTGATTTCGAACAATAGGTAGTCAATACACCCGAGTCTTTTGTCATTTTAAACAACTTAGCAAATACCTCTTCTGTCCATAATTCTGGCTGAGATGATGGAGCAAATGCGTCATAGTAAATCACATCATAATTGGTATCTGAGGGAAATGCTTGAAGCGTAGTCTTGACTTTTTTCAAATAGAAATTGGGGATAATCTCCACAAATTCACCCCACTCAGCCTGATGAATTTGAGCAAATAAATTCGTGTCAAACTTCGCTGGATAATTCAATAAAGCCAAATCTTCACTCGATATAGGAAAGGCTTCAATACTGGTATAACGAACGGTTACCTGTTCTTTTTGTGCAACCAACACCGTCATTAATACATTAAATCCAGTGCCCAGTCCCATCTCAAAAATGTCAATACACTCGTTATCCTTAATTTTGCTCTGAAAACCCAACCCAACATATACCTTTTCAGACTCCTCTAAAACACCTCTAACAGAATGGTAATATTGATTAAATTCGACACTATATAAAGTCGCTAACCCATCGTCGGTCAGCCGCATACGCTCTGCCATCTAACAAGACTATTAAAAATTATAGGTAAATTAAAAATGCCCCAATTGATTAGAATGGGGCATTAACTTAATATCTTCAAAAATTGCGATTTCTATACAAATAATGATACAAACTGATCAAATAAATAGCGAGAATCGTGTGGTCCTGGAGCAGCCTCTGGGTGATGTTGTACAGAGAATGCTTTCTTACCTTTCAAACGAATTCCTTCAACAGTATTATCATTCAAGTTAATATGAGTCAACTCTACCGTAGAACTTGCTTCCAATTCGGTCATTTTTACAGCAAAACCATGGTTCTGTGAGGTGATTTCTGATAAACCAGTCACCAAGTTTTTCACAGGATGGTTCAAACCACGGTGTCCATTCTTCATTTTATAGGTCGAAAGACCTGCAGCTTGTGCCAAAATCTGGTGTCCTAAACAAATACCAAAAACTGGAGCTTCACTTGCTAAAATTGCTTTTACAGTCTCAACTGCATAAGGCATCACCGCAGGGTCACCAGGGCCATTCGAGATAAAATAGCCATTTGGTTGCCAAGAAGCCATTTCCTCAAAACTAGTTTTCGCTGGGAATACTTTCAAATAACAATCTCTTTCAGTTAAGTTAGTTAAAATACTTTGCTTAACACCTAAGTCTAATACAGCCACTTTATAGGTAGCATCAGGATTTCCTAAGAAGTAAATCTCCTGAGTACATACTTGAGAAGATAACTCTAAGCCTTCCATCGGTGGCACTTTAGCTAATTCTACTTTAAGTGCTTCTACATCTAAAATCTCTGAAGAAATAATACAGTTCATTACGCCTGCATTACGAATATGACGTACAATTTGACGAGTATCTACGCCTGAAATTCCAACGATACCTGCTTTTTCAAAGTACTCCTGTAAGGAAGAATCTGCTGTTTTACGAGAGTGAATAGGAGAAAATTCATTACAAACCATTCCTGATATTTTCACAGAAGACGACTCTTCTTCCAGTTTTTCTACGACCCCATAGTTACCAATATGAGATGTAGTATTAACTACCACCTGTCCAAAATACGAAGGATCAGTATAAATTTCCTGATAACCCGTCATACCTGTATTGAAGCAGATTTCACCGCCATTCGTACCGATTTTACCGAGGGCGTTGCCTCTAAAAACTGTGCCGTCTTCCAACAATAAAATAGCTGGTTGGCTCTTTGTTACTTTCATTGGTTGCTCTTTGGTTAAAAAATTATGCAAAGTTAAGCGAAAATGAATAAAAATGAAGAGAAAACTCATACATTCCACTTGTCAGCGACTAAACCATCTGCTAGTATAAAAATATCAAGTTCGGATACCACTTATCAAAGAACTGTATAGTCGCACAAAAAAGGCTTCAACCTTTCGGTTAAAGCCTTTTTTGTAAGTAGAATAGCTAAATTATTCTTCAGTTTTTTCTTCAGCAGGAGCTTCTGGAGCTTCTTCAACTGCAGGAGTTTCTTCAACAACTACTTCTGATGATGCAGAAACATCGTCAGATTTTTTAGAAGCACCACGACGGCTACGACGAGTTTTTGTAGTAGCAGCTTCAGTAGCAGCAGCTAACAATGTTTCGTTGAAGTCCACTAACTCAATGATACACATATCTGCATTATCACCAAGACGATTTCCTAACTTAATAATTCTTGTGTATCCACCTGGGCGATTAGCAACTTTCTCAGAAACTATACCAAAAAGCTCTTTAACAGCTTCTTTGCTTTGTAAATAAGAGAATACAACACGACGATTATTAGTATCATCTGTTTTACCTTTTGTAATCAAAGGCTCAGCGTATTTTCTTAATTCTTTAGCTTTTGCTAAAGTAGTTTCAATTCTCTTGTGAAGAATTAAAGATGCAGCCATGTTTGACAACATAGCAGCTCTGTGAGTAGCAGTTCTGCCTAAGTGGTTGAATTTTTTACCGTGTCTCATTGTTTGTTCGTAAGTTTAAAGCGACTAGTTTAACACCTATCGCTGCGGTTAAGCTATTCAAATAGTTAGCTCACCTATTACTACTAATTTATTAAATAAATCAATCCTCGTCTAAACGGTAGCGAATTACGTCCATACCGAAGTGCAAACCTTTTTCTTCTACCAATTGTTCAAGTTCTGTTAATGATTTCTTACCAAAATTACGGAATTTCATCATGTCCGAAATTTCAAGTCTCACAAGATCGCCTAATGTTCTAACATCAGCCGACTTCAAGCAGTTGTAAGCACGTACTGACAAATCTAAATCTGCCAATGCTGTTTTCAAAAGCTTTCTCATGTGAAGCATTTCTTCATCAACCACGTTATCTTCCTCAGCCTTCATTGACTCAAAAGTCATTGTTTGGTCAGAGAATAACATAAAGTGTTGAATCAAGATATATGCAGCTCCCTTCAAAGCATCTTCTGGGTGGATTGAACCATCTGTTTCAATATCCAAAACAAGCTTTTCATAGTCAGTTTTTTGCTCAACACGTGTATTCTCAACGCTAAATTTAACGTTTTTGATAGGTGTGTAAATAGCATCAAGTGGGATATGACCAAATGGAGGCTCCGTATTTCTTGGTTCGTCAGCAGGAACATAGCCACGACCTTTTTCTACAATAATCTCCATCTCAAATTCTTTTGTTTCATCTAAATGACAGATAACTAAATCTGGATTTAAAATCTCAAAATAATTTGTAAACTTATTGATGTCACCCGCAGTTAACGTGTTTTGCCCTTTAACTCTAACATTGATTTTGTTTTCAAGAATTTCCTGAACTTTCTTAAAACGAACTTTTTTCAAGTTCAAGATAATTTCAGTCATATCCTCAATCACTCCTTCAATTGCAGAAAATTCATGCAAAACTCCGCCTACTTTTACACTAGTGATAGCGTAACCTTCAAGCGAAGACAACAAGATTCTACGAAGTGCGTTACCGATTGTAACACCGTAGCCTTTTTCGAGAGGCTTAAACTCAAATAACCCGTGAAAGTCGTCAGCTTTCTCCATAACGACTTTATCGGGCATTTGGAATGCTAATATTGACATATTTCGTAGCTTAATTTATCTTAGAATTTTTAAGAATAGAGTAATCGTGCGTAATATACGAAATAACCTCGTGAATTCAAGAATGTAAAACACAAAAATACACAATAAAATTTGACATTTCGCAAATTTATGTGTATATTAATTAATTTTATTTTCTATGACTACTACATGAGTAATGTAGTATTAAATGTCGAAAACATGTTTATGAATTCGACATTTAATAACACAAGATTTTCTCTAATTAAGAACCAGTAGTACACTCCAAAAAGTTGTACTAAAAATGCTACGATTACTTAGAGTAAAGCTCGACGATTGCCTGCTCGTTGAAATTCTCAGGAATGTCTGTTCTTTCTGGATAAGAAAGGAATTTACCAGTCATTGTAGAAGCTTCCCACTCTAACCAGCTGAAACGATTACCAGTTTTACCAACTAATGAATTCGTTACAACTTCCAAAGATTTTGATCTCTCACGAACGCCAACTAATTGTCCTGGCTTTAATGAATATGATGGGATGTTAACGATTTCACCGTCAACAACAATATGCTTGTGAATAACTAATTGGCGAGCTGCACGACGTGTAGGAGCAATACCTAAACGGTAAACAGTATTGTCAAGACGAGCTTCACATAATTTCAAAAGGTTTTCACCTTTGATACCTTCTCTTACAGCTGCTTTGTGGAAAAGGTTTTCGAATTGCTTCTCAAGAATACCATAAGTGTATTTCACTTTTTGTTTTTCTTTCAATTGCAAAGCATATTCTGATTGCTTAGAACGCTTTCCTTTACCGTGTTGTCCTGGGCCGTAGTTCTTACGAGCTAATGCTTTACTTGGACCTAAGATAGGCTCACCGAAACGACGAGCAATTTTTGATTTTGGACCTGTATATCTTGCCATTTTCTTGGAAAAATTGAGTCATTGAACCTCTTTTGTTCAATGAAGTAATTAAGTTTATTAAAACATGAAAACGAAGGGCAATAATTACTAATTACCCTTCGCAATATTTTACTACTCAACAAATGTTGATTATACTCTACGACGTTTTGGAGGACGACAGCCGTTGTGAGGAAGTGGAGTAATATCCTTGATAGATAATACTTCAATACCTGCATTTGAGATAGTTCTGATTGCTGATTCACGACCAGATCCAGGACCTTTCACAAATACTTCAGCTTTTTTCATACCTGCTTCAACTGCAACAGCTGCGCAGTTAGTAGCTGCTGTCTGAGCTGCATAAGGAGTGTTCTTTTTAGAACCCTTGAAGCCCATTTTACCTGCAGAAGCCCAAGAAATAACTTGACCTTGTGTATTAGTAATTGAAATGATGATGTTATTGAAAGAAGCTTTGATGTGTACTTGACCCACCTGCTCTACAACAACAACTCTTTTTTTAGCTTTATCTTTTCTCTTAGCTTGTGCCATTTTCAGATTTGTTTATTAATGTGCCACACTTAGTTTTTCAAAACGAATTGAATCTTTTGTGCTACAAAAGCGACATCAATTTAGTGATTACTTAGTTGCTTTTTTCTTGTTAGCAACTGTCTTACGTTTACCCTTACGAGTACGAGAGTTGTTCTTAGTTCTTTGTCCACGTAATGGAAGTCCTTTACGGTGACGAAGTCCACGGTAACATCCAATATCCATTAAACGTTTGATGTTTAATTGAATCTCTGAACGTAATTGACCTTCAGTCTTGAATTCACCTGCGATAATTGCACGAATTGCACTTGCTTCATCATCATTCCACTCACCAGCTTTCTTATCGAAAGAGATGTTTGCTTGTGTTAAGATTTTTTGAGCAGTGCTACGCCCAATACCGAAAATGTAGGTCAAAGCGATTTCGCCTCTTTTTTTATCGGGAATATCAACCCCTGCTATACGAGCCATATTGTTCTTAAAGCTTTTTAATTTAAGGTATTTGAAAACTGTAATTTCTCAACTACGTTATTTTTCAAATTTTCTAATTACCCTTGTCTTTGTTTAAACTTTGGATTTTTTTTGTTAATAACATAAAGTTTTCCATGACGACGGATAACTTTACATTCAGCACTACGCTTCTTGATAGACGCTTTAACTTTCATTGTTTGTGAGTGTTAAGTCGTGAGTGCAATATATTTAGGGTGTGAAATGCAAAGCCTTAAGCTTACCCTTCCTAAATCCCACTCAAATTTATTTGTAACGATACACGATTCTTGCTTTACTTAAATCATAAGGTGACATTTCTAATTTCACCTTGTCTCCTGGTAATATTTTGATGTAATTCATTCTCATCTTACCAGAAATATGAGCAATCACTTGATGCGTATTCTCTAACTCTACTCTAAACATTGCATTCGATAGAGCTTCGATGATAGTACCATCAACTTCAATAGATGACTGTTTTGCCATAACTTCTATTTTTTGTTAGCCGTAACCCTTAAAAAGATTTACTTTTAACAGTATGAAACTTAAATATTAACCAGATACTCAGATGTAGCCAACACTGCTTCAATAAATTCAAATGTTGTAAGAATATCAGCTTTGTCTTTTTTAACCGCTATTGTATGTTCAAAATGAGCAGATGGTTTACGATCTTGTGTCCTGATAGTCCAGCGATCGTTATCTTGGTGAATTGCTTTTTTACCTTGATTTACCATAGGCTCAATTGCAATAACCATACCTTCTTTTAATTTTGCACCGTCACCTCGCTTACCATAGTTAGCAACTTCTGGTCCTTCATGCAAAGATTTCCCTACACCATGACCAACTAATTCTCTAACAATTGTAAATCCAGCTTGCTCACAATAGGACTGAATTCCAAAACCAATATCACCTAACCTTTTACCAAAAACAGCTTGTTCTATTCCTAAATACAAAGACTCTTTTGTAACTCTTAATAATCGAAGTGTTTCTTCAGCTACATTCCCAACCGCATAGGTATAGGCACTATCTGCATGAAAACCATTTTTATAAACACCGGCATCAACTGAAATAATGTCTCCATCTTTTAATTGATAATCATTCGGTATTCCATGAACGACCACATCGTTAACAGAAATACATAAAGAGGCTGGATATTTAAAGGATCCCACTTTGTAATTTAAAAAAGAAGGTTCCGAAGAATTATCTTTTATAAATTCAAAAGCAATCTTATCTAACTCTCTTGTTGATATTCCAGGTTTGATAATTTTCGCAACTTCAGCATGAGTTTTACCTAAAATCACACCGTTTTCACGAATAATATCAATTTGTTCATCTGTTTTTAAATAAATCATATTTAATTACTGAGCTACAGCCTCAGTTCTTCCTTTAACTCTCCCCGATTGCATTAAACCTTCATATTTACGCATCAAAAGATAACTTTCAATTTGTTGCAATGTGTCTAATACAACACCGACTAAGATTAACAATGAAGTTCCACCAAAAAATGATGCAAATCCACGAGTAATTCCGAATAAATTTGCAATCGCTGGTAGGATAGCAATAATTGCTAACATCACAGCACCTGGTAATGTAATTCTATCAAGTATTTCAGCGATAAAATTACCAGTTGCTTCTCCTGGCTTAACGCCCGGAACAAAACCACCTCCACGCTTCATATCGTCAGAAATCTGCGTTGGATTGATAGAGATAGCTGTATAGAAAAACGTAAATATAATAATCAACGAAGCGAATAATAAATTATACTGCCAAGTTGTGAAATCACCAAATGCTTGAGAAATTGACTGAGCAAGCTCACTTTTCTCTGCTAACGACTGTGCAACTAACCCTGGAACAAACATTAAAGCCTGAGCAAAGATAATTGGCATAACGCCAGCAGCATTCAACTTCAAAGGAATATATTGACGTTCTCCACTCATAGAAACACGAGAACCTACTACTTGATTTGCATATTGAACTGGAATACGACGAACTGCTTGTGTTACCATCACAGCGCCCATTACTACAAAGAATAACGCAACCATTTCAATTACAAACAAAAGAGCTCCTGACATACCACGAGATTGAGCTTCTCCGATAATAGATGCTGGAAAACGAGAAACGATACCAATCATAATTAACATCGAAATACCGTTACCAATACCTTTATCTGTAATCTTCTCTCCTAACCACATACAGAACATGGTTCCTGCAACTAAAATTATAACAGAGTATAAACGGAAAGTCCAAGGATTAACTAGTAATGCTTCTTGAGGGATTGTTACTTGCAAGTAAGTAAGCGCTTGAGCAGCTGTTACAAAAATAGTCAAAACTCGAGTGATTTGATTTAATTTTTTACGGCCAGACTCTCCATCTTTCTGCATTTTCTGAAAATATGGCAAAGCAATTGTCAACAATTGAATTGCAATCGATGCAGAGATGTAAGGCATAATACCTAATGCAAAGATGGATGCGTTATTAAATGCTCCACCTGAGAACATATTCAATAAGCCTAACAAACCTCCGTCGCCTTTCTGAGCTAACTTCGTTGCATCTACACCTGGCAATACAATGTATGAGCCAAGACGGAAGAAGGTGATAAACAACAGGGTATTAAGAATACGACTTCTTAATTCCTCTATTGAGAAAATGTTTTTGATAGTGTTAATAAACTTGTTCATGCTATCTGTTTAAGTAATCTTTTAGTATATAACTCGAAAGTTGTTGAACTTTTTCATTAATAACAAATCTGCTGCCAGTTTTTATTCGATTACTCAAAAAATTTCTGTTGTCTATCTACTAATTCTTTAAGAATTCTTCAAAGTGGCGAACGTAAAACAAACAATATGACAAACCACAAGTAGTTTGTCATATCAGTTTTTAAGCTACAACCGCAGATCCACCAGCAGCTTCAATTGCAGCTTTAGCAGCAGCAGAGAAACCTTTTACTTGAATATCAACAGCGGTTTTAATTTCTCCACGAGAAAGAATTTTAACCAAGTCGTTTTTAGAAACTAAACCATTTTGGTACAACACATCATGGTTGATAACTTTAACACCTGTAGCATCTACTAGCGTTTGTAAAGTATCCAAGTTGATTGCCTTGTATTCAACACGGTTAATATTTTTGAATCCGAATTTAGGAACACGACGTTGCAAAGGCATTTGACCACCTTCAAAACCGCTTTTACGTGAATAACCTGAACGAGATTGAGCACCATTGTGACCACGAGCAGAAGTTCCACCTAAACCAGAACCTTGACCACGACCAACTCTTTTGCCTACTTTTGTAGCCCCAATAGCGGGCTTCAATGAAGATAAATTCATTTTTTTTGAAAATTAAATGTTTGCTAAACGCTATCTCACCGTGAGATAACTCGCTATAACATCGTTTCAGAAGAAACTTGTTATTAGATATTTTCAACAACAATCATGTGTTGAACCGCACGAATCATACCCTGAATTGCAGGATTTAATTCTTTCTCAACGCTTTTATTCAATTTACCTAAACCCAAAGCTTGGATTGTACGTTTTTGAACAGCTGGGCGTTTGATTGCGCTTTTAACTTGTGTAATTTTTACCTTTGACATTTTTCTGTAAGTCAATAAGTTTTAGCATTTTGTTTTACCTAAAATAAAACATTACACAAAAACTATCCGTTAAATACTTTTGCTAAAGAAACACTTCTTTGGAAGGCAACTGTGTGTGGATTTCTCATTTTAACAAGAGCATCAACTGTTGCTTTAACCACGTTATGTGGGTTAGAAGAACCTTTCGATTTTGCTAATACATCATGAACACCAGCAGCTTCTAAAACAGCACGCATCGCACCACCTGCAATTACTCCAGTACCCGGAGCAGCTGGCTTTAACAATACGAAACCACCTGAGAATTTACCGATTTGTTCGTGAGGAACAGAAGCTTTTAATAAAGCTACTTGGAATAAGTTTTTCTTAGCGTCTTCGATACCTTTAGAGATAGCGTCTGTAACTTCGTTAGCTTTACCTAAACCGAATCCTACAATACCTTTACCATCACCTACTACTACGATAGCAGAGAAGCTGAAACGACGTCCACCTTTTACTACTTTCGCTACACGGTTGATAGCTACTACTCTTTCTTTTAACTCGCCTTCGTTAACCTTAATTGGTTTTGATATTAATTGCGACATTGTTCTATTGGAAGATTTTAAAATCTGTACTACTTCTTCAGCAAACAGATTGTTGATTAGAATTTAAGACCACCTTCTCTTGCACCTTCTGCCACTGCCTTAACACGACCATGATACAAGTAACCATTACGGTCAAAAACGACTGCTGAGATTCCAGCGGCTAAAGCTTTTTCAGCAATTTTAGCTCCTACTGTTTTAGCATTCTCAACATTTCCATTTGCTAAACCTAACTCTTTAGATGAAGCAGATGCCAAAGTATGTCCTTTTAAATCGTCAATCAATTGAGCATAAATGCCTGTGTTTGAACGAAATACTGACAATCTTGGCTTCTCAGCAGTACCAGAAATTTTCGCTCTGATAGATTGCTTAATACGTAATCTTCTTAAATCTTTTTGCGTAGCCATTGTTTTATATTTTGTGGATTACCGACCCACGATTTATTAAAATATCGCCATCAAACCTTACGATGCTTGTAAGAAATGATAACGATATTTTAACCAGTTAAAATTATTTCTTACCACCAGTTTTACCAGCTTTTCTACGAATAATTTCACCCACAAAGCGAATACCTTTTCCTTTGTATGGTTCGATTTTACGAAGAGAACGAATCTTTGCTGATACCTGTCCTAATAATTCTTTATCAATTCCTTCAAGGATAACCTTAGGGTTTTGTCCTTTTTCCATTGAAGTAGTTACTTTCAATTCAGCTGGAATTTGCATAAAGATACCGTGAGAGTAACCTAAGCTTAATTCAAGAATATTTCCTTGATTTGCTGCTTTGTAACCAACCCCAACTAGTTCTAAATCTTTTTTGAAACCATCACTAACTCCAACAACCATGTTGTTAATCAATGCACGATATAAACCGTGTAATGCTTTGTGGCGTTTTTGTTCAGTTGGACGCTTAACAGCTAATTCGTTTCCTTCAACTTCAACGATAATATCTGGGTCGATTGTACGAACTAACGTTCCTTTTGCACCTTTAACAGTAACAGTATTCTTATCTACCGTTACAGAAACACCAGCAGGAAGCGTGATGATTTTATTACCAATTCTTGACATGTTATTTTTTGATTGTGCTTAAATGAAGGATTTATACCTCTTTCAGCTAATTAACATAATAATAAAGATGTAAGTTACCTTACATCTTTATGGTGATTAATATACGTAGCAAAGAACTTCGCCACCTACATTAAGTACACGAGCTTCTTTATCTGTAATAACTCCTTTAGAAGTTGAAAGGATTGCGATACCCAAACCATTTAATACACGTGGCAACTCTGTTGCTCCTTTGTATTTACGTAAACCTGGCTTAGAAATTCTTTCCAATTTTACGATTGCAGGTTGTTTAGTTACAGGATTGTATTTCAAAGCAACTTTAATAGTTCCTTGAACTCCTGTTTCATCAAACTTGTAGTTCTGGATATATCCTTTATCAAAAAGCACCTTAGTGATTTCCTTTTTGATGTTAGAAGCAGGGATTTCAACGATTCTGTGACGTGCCTTGATGGCATTTCTCAATCGTGTTAAGTAATCTGCTATTGGATCTGTCATTGTTTTCGATATTTGAAACGAGTCTTTCCCTCAGAAAAGGCTTGCAAAATTACGGAATTAAATTTAAAAATGCAATCTAATTGATTGATTTTAATAGTATTTACAATTATAAAAAATTGCAAATGGACTACCAGCTTGATTTAGTTACACCTGGAATTAAACCATTCGATGCCATTTCACGGAATGTCACACGGTTAATTCCAAATTTACGCATATAACCTCTTGGACGTCCTGTTAATTTACAACGATTGTGTAAACGTACTGGAGAAGCATTTCTCGGTAATTTATCGAGACCAGCATAATCACCTGCAGCTTTTAAAGCGGCACGCTTTACAGCGTATTTAGCAACTGTTGCTTCTTTTTTTCTTTCTCTTGCTTTGATTGACTCTTTTGCCATTGTGCTTGAATCTTTTTATCTGTTATCGATTATCCGTTACCCGAAATGACCGTATCTGGTGATGCGGATAACGGATAACGTATTGAGTTTACTTCTTAGAATTAGCGAAAGGCATTCCTAATTGTTGTAACAAAGCATACGCCTCTTGGTCAGTATTTGCAGTTGTTACGAACGTAATATCCATACCTGAAATTTTATTCACTTTTTCGATTGAAATTTCAGGGAAAATGATTTGCTCTTTCACACCTAATGTGTAGTTACCACGACCGTCAAATCCTTTATCAGAAATACCTTTGAAGTCACGTACACGTGGAAGTGAAACAGTTGTCAAACGATCAAGAAATTCGTACATCTTTTGTCCACGAAGCGTTACTTTCACACCAATTGGCATATTTTCACGCAACTTGAAGTTTGAGATTGCTTTCTTTGACATAGTAGCAACCGCTTTTTGACCTGAGATGATTGTTAATTCCTCAACACCAGCATCAATCAATTTCTTATCAGCTACAGCAGCTCCGATACCTTTGTTGATTACGATTTTTGTAACCTTAGGCACTTGCATTACTGATTTGTATGCAAATTTTTCCTTTAAAGCAGGAACAATTTCATTAACGTATTTGTCTCTTAATCTTGTAGTATTCATTAGTATGAAACTTTATGTGGATTTCCGACCCACTTTTCCACAGAATAAATTCTGTGTTCATTGATTATTAAATAAATTTACCTGATGCTTTAGAAAAACGTTGTAATTTACCGTTTTCGTTAAGCTTACGTCCTGTACGAACAGGTTTTCCATTTTCAAGAATAGCGATATTCGAGATATGGATTGAACCTTCAGTTTTGATGATTCCACCTTGTGGGTTAGCTGCACTTGGCTTAACATGTTTTGTTACCATGTTTAATCCTTCTACAACTGCACGAGATTTCTCAACTAAAACCTTTTTAATTACGCCTGTCTGACCTTTAGCGTTTCCAGCGATAACCATAACAGTATCACCAGTTTTGATGTGCAACTTTTGTTGCTTATTAAACTTTCTTTCCATGATGATTATGTATGATTAAAGTACCTCTGGAGCTAATGAAACGATTTTCATGAAACCTGCATCACGTAATTCACGTGCTACTGGACCGAAAATACGAGTACCACGTGGCTCGTCATTGTTATTCAACAATACTACTGCATTGTCTTCAAAACGAATATATGAACCATCTTTACGACGGATTTCCTTTTTAGTTCTTACGACTACGGCTTTAGAAACCGTACCTTTTTTCATATTTGATGAAGATAGTGCTGATTTAACAGTTACTACCACTTTATCACCAATTGAAGCGTATCTTTTACCTGTACCGCCTAAAACACGGATAACAAGGACTTCCTTTGCTCCTGAATTATCAGCTACGCCAGATCTTGATTCTTGTTGTAACATCTTCTGATTAGAATATTTTAATTACGAAATATTTAACTTCTTTGATTTAACTTTGATAACCGACGAGAAGAGATTATTTCGCTTTTTCGATAACTTCAACTAATCTCCAACGTTTGTTCTTCGACAAAGGACGGGTTTCCATTACCTTCACTGTATCGCCGATTCCACATTCATTTTTCTCATCGTGAGCCATTACTTTAGAAGTTTTCTTCATAAACTTACCATAAAGTGGATGCTTCACTTTTCTTTCTACGGCCACGGTAATAGACTTATCCATCTTATTACTTACTACACGGCCAACCCTTACTTTTCTTAGATTTCTTTCCATCGTTGGATTGTTGTTGTTGTTTTGTTCGATTGTTCTCAAGCTATATCTTGATGAGAACTGTGAGTTTAAAATAATGATTGTGAATTAAATTTCAACAAAAATTATTTTGCTGCATTAATTGCAGTTGCCAAACGAGCGATTACCTTACGAGCTTCACGCAAACGTAGTGGGTTTTCGATCGGAGAAATAGCATGAGCGAATTTCAAACGAGCTAAAGCTTCTGTTTCAGCAACTAGAGCATTTTGTAATTCTTCTACGCTTAATTTTTTAATTTCTGCGTTTTTCATCTTTATTGAGTCTTAAAAAGTATATGAACAAATGAGCTGATAGTTTATGAGTACTATCACTAGTTACTCATAAACTTTAAAACTCATACACTCAATGCCTTATTCTTGATAATCTCTACGAACTACAAATGTAGTACGAACTGGAAGTTTTTGTGCAGCTAAACGAAGAGCTTCTTGAGCAATTTCTAAAGGAACACCCGCAGATTCAAATAAAATTGTACCTGGTTTGATATTTGCCACCCAGTATTCTGGAGCACCTTTACCTTTACCCATACGTACTTCAGCTGGCTTCTTTGTGATTGGTTTGTCTGGGAAAATACGAATCCAAACTTGACCTTCACGTTTCATAGCACGAGTAACTGAGATACGAGCTGCTTCGATTTGACGAGCAGTGATTCGTCCTGGCTCCAGAGATTTGATAGCGAATGTACCGAAGTCAATTTCATGACCACGAGTTGCCATTCCTTTCACTCTACCTTTCTGTTGCTTACGGAACTTGGTTCTTCTTGGTTGTAACATTGTCTTAATTATGTCTTTTAGTCAATTATCAGCATCAGTTACTATGAGTAGCAACACTGAAACTGAAGCTGACTATTGATTAGAATTATCTCTTTCCGCCTCCTCTGTTGTTGTTATTACCACCTTGAGGCTTCTTACCTGGTCCGTTAGCTCCTCCAGTGTTGTTGTTACGACGGTTGTCGTTACCACCACGAGAGTTACCACCACGACCACCACGACGAGCATTATCTTCGTCACGACCGCCACGTTGGTTGCTAGAACCACGAGAGTCAGCACTTGCTTGTTGAGCAGCAATTCCTGCATTTGGTGAAAGATCACGTTTTCCGTAAACTTCGCCTTTGAATACCCATACTTTAATACCGATTTTTCCGTAAACAGTTAATGCCTCAGAAATTGCATAATCGATATCAGCACGAAGTGTGTGAAGAGGAATTCTACCTTCTTTATATCCTTCAGAACGTGCCATTTCAGCACCACCTAAACGACCAGAAAGTTTCAATTTGATACCTTGAGCACCTACTCTCATCGCAGAAGCAATTGATTGCTTCATTGCACGACGGAAAGAGATACGAGCTTCAAGTTGTTGAGCGATAGTTTCACCGATCAATTTTGCATCAATCTCAGGACGTTTGATTTCAAAGATGTTAATTTGAACGTCTTTTCCTGTGATTTTCTTTAACTCTTCTTTAATTTTATCAACTTCTTGACCACCTTTACCAATTACAACGCCTGGGCGTGCAGTATTGATAGTCAATGTAATACGTCTTAATGTACGTTCAATGATAACCTTAGAGATTGCACCCTTTGGAATACGAGCAGCAACGTATTTACGGATTTTGTCATCCTCAACTAGTTTGTCGGCAAAATTCTTTCCACCGTACCAGTTTGAATCCCAACCTCTGACGATACCAAGTCTAAGACCAACGGGGTTAATTTTCTGTCCCATTTTGTGATATTTAGATGTTTTCTCTAATTATTCTTCTATTGTAACTAATGATGGAGCACTTCCAGCAGCAACCACAATTGTAATGTGGTTTGAACGCTTCTGGATTCTATATCCACGACCTTGAGGAGCAGGACGCATACGCTTCAAAGAGCTACCGCCATCTACTGTCACAGTCTTAACGAATAAATCGGCGTCTTCCAATTTAACGTCTTCATTTTTGTTTTGCCAGTTCGCAATTGCTGAGAGTAAAAGTTTCTCAACATATCTTGCACCAACTTTAGGCTCGTATTTCAAAATACCTAAAGCCTTGTTGACCTTCTGACCTCTAATCATGTCAACCACGATTCTCATTTTCTGAGGGGAAGTCGGAATATTATTTAGTTTAGCTACTGCTTCCATTTCTTTAATTATGAATTTTGAATTATGAATATTTGAATTATGAAGTAAGAATTACTCATAATCTATAATTCATAACACATAATTTTAGCGTTTGCCTTTATCTTTTTTAGCAATGTGACCTCTGAAATTGCGTGTTGGAGCAAATTCACCTAATTTATGACCGACCATGTTTTCAGTAACATAAACTGGAATAAACTTGTTGCCGTTATGCACTGCAAACGTGTGACCAACGAAATCAGGAGAAATCATTGAGCGTCTTGACCAAGTTTTGATTACTGACTTTTTGCCTGAATCATTCATTGCAACCACTTTGTTGTCAAGGCGATAGTCAATATAAGGTCCTTTTTTTAATGAACGTGCCATCTATCTATTTTTTCTTTCTACTGATGATTAGACGATTTGAATCCTTTTTCTTATCACGGGTTTTCTTACCTTTCGCTAATAAACCATTACGTGAACGAGGGTGACCACCTGATGAACGACCTTCACCACCACCCATTGGGTGATCGACTGGGTTCATTACAACACCACGAACTCTTGGACGGCGGCCTAACCAACGGTGGCGACCTGCTTTACCTAAGTTTGTGTTCATGTGGTCTGCATTTGATACTGAACCTACTGTTGCTAAACAGTTTGCTAATACCATACGCATTTCGCCTGAAGGTAATTTAATGGTAGCATACTTGCTATCACGAGCTAACAACTGAGCGTAAGTACCTGCTGAACGAGCTAACTCTGCTCCACCACGAGGGCGTAATTCGATAGCGTGAACAATTGTACCTACTGGGATATTCAACAATGGCAATGTGTTTCCAACTTCTGGAGCTGCACTTGCACTTGTGATTACCTTTTGACCTACTGTCAATCCTGTTGGAGCGATAATGTATGATTTTTCGCCATCAGCATACTCAATAAGAGAGATACGAGCTGTACGGTTTGGATCATATTCGATTGTCAAAACTGTTGCTTCAACATCAAATTTATCACGATAGAAGTCAATTAAACGATAACGACGTTTGTGACCACCACCGATGTAACGCATAGCACGATGTCCTAAGTTGTTACGTCCACCAGTTCTTTTAATTGGAGCCAACAACGGCTTGTACGGTTTTGAGGTTGTGATTTCCTCAAAAGTAGGTGCAATACGTTGACGTTGACCCGGAGATGTTGGTTTTAATTTTCTAACTGCCATTTTGCTTTGTTGTTCAATTTATCGGGATGAACTCCCATACATATTAATCTGAAATATATTCTAACAAGGCTTGTTAAGAATAGAACTTCAAATTGAAATTAGATTCCTTCATAGAAATCGATTACTTCGCCTTTAGCAACAGTAACGATCGCTTTCTTAAACGTTGAAGTGTAACCAGAAGTAACTTTCGTTCTTGTACTTCTTGATTTTTTCTTACCGAACTGACGAAGCGTATTAACAGAAGCCACTTCAACACCGTACATTTTTTTCACTTCTTTAGCGATTTCTACTTTGTTCGCTTTGTTAGCTACTTCAAATACGTATTGACCGCCTTTCTGCAAATCCTGAGTTTTCTCAGTAAGAATTGGTCTTTTAATAATGCTCATTTCCTTATTAAGTTCATTGTCCCTGATTTAACAGAGACTATTTACTGAAAGATGATTCGATTTTAGCAACTGCACCTTCAGCAATAAGAAGACGTGTTGCATTTACTAAGTCATAAGTATTTACATCTGCCGCTGTAGTAACTTGTACTTTATCCAAATTACGTCCTGACAAGTAAACATTTTTATCTTCTTCTGAAAGGATAAACAATGCTTTTGTGCCTGCTAATGACAATGCATTGATTACTTCTAGGAAAGATTTAGTTTTTGGAGCGTCGAATGTGAAGTTTTCAAGAACTGAAACTGCACCTTCTTGAGCTTTTGCAGCAAATGCTGACTGACGTGCCAATGATTTAACTTTCTTGTTCAATTTGAATGAATAGTCACGTGGTACTGGACCAAATACACGACCACCACCTCTGAACAATGGAGATTTCATTGAACCCGCACGAGCACCACCTGTACCCTTTTGACGCTTCAATTTGCGAGTTGTACGAGCGATTTCTGCTCTTTGTTTCGCTTTGTGAGTTCCTTGACGTTGGTTAGCCAAGTACTGCTTCACATCTAACCAAACTACGTGCTCGTTTGGCTCGATTCCAAAGATTTCGTCAGAAAGTACCACTTTCTTTCCTGAATCTTTGCCTTGTATAGTTAAAACTGATAATTCCATTTGTTTCTTTCTAATTTGAAAATTCGACAATTTGAAAATCTAATATTTTTATTGATGATGTTTACCCTAAGGCATCGCATCTTCAAATTTTCAAATTAAGACTATTTTTCAAGAATAATGTAAGAGTTTTTAGCTCCAGGTACTGAACCTGATACTACGATAAGGTTTTTGTCAGTATAAACTTTCAATACTTGTAAGTTTTGAACTTTTACACGATTTCCACCTGTACGACCAGCCATACGAAGACCTTTGAATACACGAGATGGGAATGAACAAGCACCAATTGAACCTGGGTGACGACCTCTGTTGTGCTGACCGTGAGTTTGACCTCCAACACCACCAAATCCGTGACGCTTAACTACCCCTTGGAAACCTTTACCTTTTGAAGTACCAATTGCATCTACGAAGTCGCCTTCTGCAAATAACTCTACTGATACTGAATCACCAAGTGCAAGTGGTTGTTCGAATGATTTGAACTCTACCAATTTCTTCTTTGGTGTTGTTCCTGCTTTTTTGAAGTGACCTAAAAGAGGTTGCGTTGTGTGCTTCTCTTTTTTCTCGCCATAGCCTAATTGAACAGCGCTATAACCTTCTTTTTCTACTGTTTTCACTTGTGTTACCACACAAGGACCGGCTTCGATTAGCGTACAAGGAACGGCTGTACCGTCTGCGTTGTAGAGGCTAGTCATACCGATTTTTTTTCCGATAATTCCAGACATTTTATTGGGAATAAAACGTTAAAAGATAAAATAAAAAACTTATTTTCAGCGAGTTACGATCTTGTGAAATTTCACAACGTAAAACGGACTGCAAAGGTCGTGATTTTATTTTGTACAAGCAAAAAAACGCACAAAAATATTCACGCACTCAAGATATTAGCGACAGAAAAATTGAAATAGAAAGCGACAAGAAAGGTAGGGTCAGACGGAACGCCTGAGGAAACGAGTCTTGTGTAGCTTAATACTCAACTTTACAACCTGGGCATTCAGTGAAGTAAGCCAGTATCAGTTCTGACACTTTTGCAGTTGACCTGCGGGTAATAATTCAGACGTTCTTTAAATAAATACTTTTTAGATTTTCTTGTCGAGTTCTGCCAACCCGTTACAAGAATATAGAAAATGAACCTTCTGAATTGGACTGCAAAAATACGGCATTCTTTTTGAATTACAATGAGTTATGCGAAAAAATTTTAAAATAATTTAACATACTTTCTTAGAGACGAATGAGAAGGGATTTTTGCAAGACTCTTGTAGTGGTTACGTCCACTCAATCTGCTTTTTATCCAATTTGCTTTTCTATTGCCTAAATCGTACAATGCCTAATTTTATTGCTTTCATAAACATTCGTATCTTTGCTATCTCAAACAAATTCATGTTAATCCCCCTTTTAAATGAAGATTTCTGTTATCACTGTTTCCTTTAATTGTGCCGCAACGATTCGCCAAACGATAGATAGCGTTTTGGCTCAAGATTATGCTGATTTAGAATACATCGTGGTAGATGGTGCTTCTAAAGATGGAACAGTGGAGATTCTAAAAAGTTATGGGGATAAGATACGCTTTATCTCTGAACGAGACAATGGCATTTATGATGCGTTAAACAAAGGTGTTAAAATGGCAACTGGTGAGGTAGTCGGTACAATTGGTGGAGATGACTTTTTTCCAAATACGGGCGTAATTAGTGCGGTTGCAGCTAGTTTTATCCAATCTGGAGCAGATGCGGTTTATGGTGACATTCAATTTATCAACCCTGGGGATGATGAAAAAATTGTTCGCTACTGGAGTGCTGGCGAGTATAAAGTAGAAAGTTGGCTAAAAGGTTGGATGCCTCCGCATTTGTCTTTCTACTTAAAAAAAGCTCAGATTGAAAAACATGGCTACTACTTTACGGACTTTACTTGTGCTGGCGATTATGAATTGATGCTTCGTATTTTATATAAATTTAGGGCTTCGGCAATTTACTTACCAAAGGTATTGATGACGATGCGTAACGGTGGTACGAGTACTGCTTCTTTAAAACACCGTTATAGAGCAAATATGGAAGACCGTCGTGCTTGGCGAATGAATGGTTTAACTCCAAAATGGTACACGCTCTGGTGGAAGCCGCTTTCTAAAGTAGTACAATTATTCAAGGCAAAATAGTATTTAGTAATAAATGTTGGATTTTGGATTTAATACCCTCGCTATAAAGCCTTCTTTTATGTGAATAGGACTGTGATTTTGCATAAAAGAAGGCTTTATCAAATCTACAATGGGACTCAGGTACGAAGCCTCTGTTCTCCACAAAATGAAGTAGGCTGTTAACAAACCTCAATCGGTTCTGTACATCCTGTAGATTTCTCATGTAAAAGTATATTATTGAATTCTAAACCTCTCTTTTTTTCTCAAAACACACAAATATCTTTCCTAATTACCTTAAAAACTTCCACCTTCCCCTACCTGCTTATTCTCGTTTAAGTTTTACTTTCAAAAAACACTGTTTTATTCCATTTTTCTTGACTTATCTATTTTTTTCACTATTTTAGCTTTATGAAGTTCAGAAGATAGTAAACTGACTAACAAGCATCTAACACCACACACCATTCTACTTGAATTAAAATCATAGAAGTCATTTTTTTGAGTTCGTATCAATCTTTGTTTTCTTATATTTTCAAAAATTCTAATTTCTTGTATTATGAACAAAAGTCTCTTGTTAGCTCTTTTGGGCTTATGGATGCTGGGATCTTCCCTTTGGCACGCCTTTGTCATCAAAAACTGTAGTGACACACCATCTCTTAGTACTCCCATCGCTGCGGCTGTTACTCCCTTAGGCTTATCTATTATAGATGGGGCAAACTTAAATTTAAGTAGCAGTGGTAATTTTGGTTTCAAAAAATCAGACGCTACAGCGAATATCGGGTCAGTACAAACGTCGCTCGATTCGTTGGTTGCTTATTTGAAAGCTAACCCATCAAAACAAATTACGATTACGGGTGAGTATGGTACGGATGAAACCAATGCTACTTCGTATCCGAATTTGGGTATTGCTAGGGCAGAAGACATCAAAGCGTATTTGGTAAAAGCAGGCATTCCTGCGGGAAGTCTCCTTACAGCAGGGAAAGAAAATAGCCTAACTTGGTCGCCAGCGGATTCTACCAGCGGATTGTTAGCCTTTGGTTTCGCAGAAAAACCAGCAGGAGGAACAACGGAGGATGAACTTGCTTCGAAAGCCAGCTACGAAGGAATGTTTAAGCCAATGGACTTATACTTTAAAACGGGTAGTGCTTCGTATATCAAAACAAAAGCGAATGAAAAGTTCATGAAAGAAGCGAAAGCGTTTTTAACTGCTAATAAAGATAAGAAACTACTAGTAACAGGTCATGCGGATAATTTGGGAGATGATGCCATCAATATGAAGTTATCCGAAAAAAGAGCTAACGATGTAAAAGAGGAATTGATTGGACTGGGAATTAGTGCGTCTCAAATTGTTACTGATGCAAAAGGAGAAACACAACCAAGTACCTCGAATGATACGCCTGAAGGACGCAAGCAAAATCGTCGTGTGGCTGTAGTAGTTCAATAAATACATCCCTTTTGAGATTCGATTTTTAGGGCTTCATTGCCTAATCATAAACTTAAAATATTCGTACTATGTTTAATTTAAATCCTTGTAATTATGACTTTGCTTGGTGGCAACAATTGTTGATGCTACTTGGTGCAGGTATTTTGGGCTACTTATTGGGTGGTCGTAAAAGTGAAATCAATCAATTAAGTACTAAACTGTCGGGACTAGAAGCTGACTGCGAAGATTGCTTGAAAGGGAAATCGCTAAAAGTGAGCTTAGCGGATAGTAACCCAATAGCGGTAAAGGCAGACTTATCAGCCGATTTGGATACTACACTTCCAGAAATCGGGCTTGGAGGCGTTTCATTAGATACCCCAGCGATGGAAGTTGATACGCACATTGAGCCGATTTCGATAGAAACACCCGTAGATTTATCGGCTTCGTTGTCGGGCGATTTACCAGACTTACATCTACCTGAAATTGAAGTACCAGAAGTTAGTCTTCCAGAGGGGAATATCGACCTTGATGTAGAAAAAACAGCAGACCTTAGTGCTTCATTAACTTCCGAAATCCCGTCAATTGATATTCCGACGGTAGAAAGTCCTTCCTTAGACCTTGGTTTAGTGGGTGCAGGTGTATCGGCTTTGGGCGGAGTTGTTGCTGGAGGTATTGATAAACTGGATGATTTGAAAAAAATTGAAGGCATTGGGCCAAAAATCGAACAACTTCTTCACGAAGCAGGAATTAAGACATTTGACATTTTGGCAAACAGTCAATCGGCTACGATAAAAGAAATTCTTGTGGCTGCGGGATCTCGCTTCCAAATGCACGACCCTACCACTTGGCCAGAACAAGCAAGGTTAGCTGATGAAGGTAAGTGGGAAGAATTAAAGGTATGGCAAGATGCCTTGAACAAAGGAAAAGAGTAGTGAATACGTAACGTTCCTTTGGCATTTATGAAATTTTATTAACTGAAAATCAATTCAATCACATGGATTTAGCACATAACAAATTTATTGCCATTCTCGAAATGTTAATTCTTACAGGATTGGCCGCTCTTATTGGATATTGGATTGCTAACTTTTTTTCTAAAAAGAAAGTCAACGACCTGAGTGAACAAATAGCGTCTAAAGAGTTAGAACTGGCAAATTGTAAAAAAAGTAAACGTTAGTTCATTTAGCAAAATCCCTTAGCAACAGTTTTATCTCAAACTTCGCTAAGGGATTTAATTTTATTGAAAGACCATTATCGCTTCCTATCCTACCAATTTAAGACCACATTTTCGATAATTGCACACGCCTCGTTCATCTGGCTTTCGCTAATCACTAAAGGCGGAGCGAAACGAATTTTGTTTCCGTGTGTTGGTTTGGCTAATAAGCCTTTTTCTTTAAATGCGACACATAAGTTCCAAGCTGTTTCGCTTTCTTCATCGGTATTGATTTCAACAGCATTTAATAAGCCTTTCCCTCTTACTTTCGTAATTAAGTCTGGACGTTTTGCCATTAGGTCAATCATTTTTTGTCTGAAGAGTTGTCCCATTGCCTCAGCATTTTCGGCAAGTTTTTCTTCTTTAACTACTGTCAAAGCCGCCATTGTTACAGCACAAGCCATTGGATTGCCACCATAGGTAGAACCGTGTTCGCCTGGTTTGATTGTCAACATAATTTCGTCACGACAAAATACCGCTGAAACGGGATATGTACCACCAGACAAGGCTTTGCCTAAAATCAAAATATCGGGTTTTACCTCTTCATGATCACAAGCCAAACGCTTTCCTGTACGAGCAATCCCCGTTTGTACTTCGTCGGCAATGAATAAAACGTTGTGCTGACGACATAAGGCCGCTACTTGTTTTAAATAGCCTTCTTGTGGCACAATCACACCTGCTTCCCCCTGAATAGGCTCAACCATGAAGCCCGCCACGTTTGGATCTTTTAATGCCTCCGCTAAAGCATCAAGGTCGTTGTAGGGAATAATTTCACAGCCTGGTAAGAACGGGCCATAGTCTGCATAACTTGACGGGTCTGTTGACGAAGAGATTGCTGCAATGGTTCTTCCCCAGAAATTACCCGCAGCATAAATGACTTTGGCTTGGTTCTGTGGAATTCCTTTTACTTTATAAGCCCATTTACGGGTTAATTTCAAAGCCGTTTCGCCTCCTTCTACGCCAGAGTTCATCATCAATACTTTATCGTAACCGAAATACTCACAAAGGAATTTCTCACAAATCCCTAATTGGTTACTGTAAAAAGCCCGAGAGGTAAGGGTTAACTTCTGAGCCTGAGAAATCATGGCTTGAACGATTTTCGGGTGACAATGCCCTTGGTTAACGGCACTGTAAGCCGACAAGAAATCGAAGTATCGCTCACCTTCGACATCCCATACAAACACGCCTTCGCCTCTTTCGAGTACCACGGGCATTGGGTGATAATTATGGGCACCGTATTGATCTTCTAAAGCAATGGCAGTATGTGTGTTGGCTGGTAATGATTGTGGTGTCATATTGGTTATTAGTTATGGAAGTAAACTCATAGCAGTAGTGCTATAAGTTGTTGCTCTTATTGTTATCGAAAGGAAAATCAAGAAAATGGAGGTCTATTTACTGTGCTGCGAAAAGCAACATTACGTAAATTAATAAGGAAGCGGATGCGGTAATACGATGAATTTTGCAAAAATGCCCGTAGAGTGTACTCATAGTGAATACACGACTTCTAATGAGGGGACGATATGCTGTGGAAAAGTTATTCATCTGTTTATACACAAAGATAAACAGGAAAGGAAACAAAAGCGACAAAAATGGGGTTGAATTGATAGGTAGGCTTAATAAAAGGTATAATGTTTAAAGGTACATAAGCACAAAGTTCTTGCCCTAGCGTTCTCAAGGTAATTAGTAAGTATACAACAAAAAGAGATCTAAAGTTTACTTGAATCTGGCAAACTTGAACTCACAGTAGTCTTCTCCCGTAACATTACTAACACCCAGAATTAGAGTATCATTCGTAATTTTCAATATCCTTGTTTCTCTATCTCCAGATATAATAAGGCTTACGTTATCAATTTTTAATAGGCTGTCTTCATCCATATAAGTTGCATCTCTAATAAAGGTGGTTTCTAAACATTTAGGGCAATAATAGTGTTCTGTTACTCTATTAGTTGTAAATTCATACGTGAGAACGTTTCCATCAATTTTATAATTTTCCCAATTAAAATCCCTGAGAAAATCAAAACAACTTAAGGCTTGCCTTGTCTGAACCAAGTCCCATTTTGTATTTACAAACATTGAAGAAGAAACAATACTTTCCTCTTTACAAGAAAGTAGAAAGACTAAAATAATAAATATGTGTGCGTTTTTCATAATTAAGTTTTTTTAGAAGAGATACAAACTTTATATAATTAGTTGGAACTTCTATGAAAAATATATGCACATTTTCAAACTTGACACCAAAAAACAAATAGCTAAAACAGGATAAGAATCAACCAAGCATCCCTTATATTATTAATTTAAAATCGCATTTTTCAAACATGACTAATAACAGTACCCTTCCTCCTCCGCTTACATCAGAAGATTATTATTTGAACGAACAGGGCTATATGGTTTTTACGGCAAAATACCATCTAAAAAGAGGTCATTGCTGTAAAAATGGCTGTAAGCATTGTCCTTATGGGTTTAAAAAAGGGTTAACCCCGAAGAGCTAACCCTATAGTTGTTGATGTGTTGTAATATAGAATTGACGTTATCTCCTGTGAAATAAAAGGGGTTTTTACAACAATTCGTAAATTCCTGCTACGCCTTGTCCTCCTCCTACACAGGCCGTGACCATACCGTATTTCTGGTTACGACGACGCATTTCATTGAATAGCTGTACCGATAATCTTGCTCCTGTTGAACCAAGTGCATGACCTAGGGCAATCGCCCCTCCGTTTGGATTTAATTTATCTGGGTCTATCTCAAGCGTTCTGACTACCGCTAAAGCTTGAGCAGCAAAGGCTTCGTTAAGTTCGATTTGATCAATCTGATTTAAGGTCAAGCCTGCTTGTTTTAAGGCTTTCGGAATGGCATAAACGGGGCCAATTCCCATCAGACTTGGTTCGCAACCCGCCGTTGAGAAGGACATCATGCGAGCGATGGGTTCAAGATTTAACTCTTTAACCATTTTTTCAGACATGACCACCACAAAGGCTGCTCCGTCTGAAGTTTGCGACGAGTTTCCTGCTGTTACAGAACCACCTGCGGCAAAGACAGGTTTTAATTTCGCCAACGCCTCCACACTAGTATCGGCACGAGGGCCTTCGTCTTTGGCAAAAATGGTCTCCTTATTTTTCTTCTTTCCAGAAACTGCATCGAAGAAGGTTTCTTTTACCGTAATTGGCACGATTTGACTATCAAATAAACCTGCTTGCTGTGCGGCAATCGCTTTTTGATGCGATAGATAAGCAAAGGCATCTTGGTCTTCACGACTTATCTGATATTTTTTAGCAACTTGTTCTGCCGTTAAACCCATTCCTATATAATAGTCTGGAGTCTTTTGGGCAATATCAAAATTGAGGGCGGTTTTGTAACCCATCGTAGGCACAAGCGACATGGACTCTACCCC
>JARXAV010000095.1 GCA_029865665.1 Flectobacillus sp.
GTGTAGCATTAAAAGAGTCGGGATTAATTGGCCCTGTGGTTTTAAGAGTAGAATAGTTTTTTTGGATAATGTTAATGTTCAGCCCGACATCTTATGTTTATAGGATGTCGGCTTTTTTTGTACTGGTATCTAGTGATAAATAAATGCAGCTTTTGACGAGTTTTTTTTTAATAATTATGCATTATGGATTGATTTTGTCAGTCAATAGAATAATTCTGGTAAAAAGAATGAAAATTCTAATGTTAATTTTGTTTAATATAAAATTGGAAAAATTAAATAAAAAAAGACCATTTCTAGGGCAAGTAGAAACGGTCTGTCAATTTTTTTGAAAACAAAAAAATGTCTCAAAAACAATCACTCAAAAGTATGAAAAAAAATATTCCTAATCAATTTAAAAGATTACAAATGCTCTGTGTGGCAATGTTCCTTTTCTTAACCAGTATGGATGTCATTGGACAAAAAACGAACTTTTCTGGCAAAGTGGTAGATGAGAAAGGGGAGGCTTTATCAGGTGTCAATATTGTAATTAAAGGTACTAAGAAAGGAACTGCAACAGATAGAACTGGTAAATTTAGTATTGAAGCTTCAAAAGGAAATACGTTAGTTATTTCTTATATCAGCTATCAAACTAGAGAGGTTCTTTTAGGCGATGAGTTAGTGGTGAACGTTGTCTTGAATGAATCTACGGAAAAGCTAGATGAAGTTATCGTAACTGGTCTTTTCGATGAACGAAAAAGATTGGGGGCTTCGGTATCAATTACAACCATGAATGTCAAGCAAATGGAGCGTTTAGCTCCTAATAGTGGGGAAGATTTGTTGCGTAATGTGCCAGGGATTTTCGTGAATTCTTCGGCAGGTGAAGTTCGTAGTCAGGTTTATACTCGTGGATTAGCTAATCGCCCAAGTTATAACGATGACGTATCAGGCTTATACTATATTTCAATGCAAGAGGATGGTTTACCTATTTCAAACATATTCTTACCAACTTATACACACGATTTGTTTTACCGTACTGATGCAACTCTCAACCGTTTAGAAGCTGTTCGTGGCGGGACTGCCTCAATTGCTGGTGCAAATGCTCCAGGGGGTATTTTTAATTATTTGTCAAAAACTGGAACAACTGTTTTTTCAGGTCTAGTTCGTCAGAAATTTGGTTTGGAAGGCGACGGTCGTAATTTTTATACCCGTAATGAAGTCAATTTTGGTGGGCCATTAGCAAATGGTTGGACGTACAACGTGGGTGGTTTTTATAGACACGCCAGAGGAGCAAGAGACGTTGGCTATCCATTGAATTTTGGTGGACAAATAAAGGCTAACGTTCAGAAAAAATACGCTAAAGGTACTGTTACTCTGTACGCAAAATATTTGAATGACCATAACGGAACATTCTTAAATCTGATTGGTAGAAATTTTGATAACCCAGAAATCGCTCCGCAGTTTTCAAATAATGATGCGTTTATTTTGCCAGCTA
The DNA here is from genome assembly GCA_029865665.1 of Flectobacillus sp. The sequence continues at coordinate 1,472 of JARXAV010000095.1, forward strand.
ATGCTTCTCTTTCTACTAAAACAGGTGATGGTGTAGCAATCAATTACAATCCAAAAGACCTTAATCATTCGATTGATGCGTCATTTGGTATGAATTGGAAACATGATTTAGGAAATGGTTTTTCCATTTCAAATAATGCTCGTTTCTCTCACAAAGAGCTAACATTGAATATCACACAAGCTACCACTCCAGCTCTTTTGACGGCGGTGCCAATCAACGGAAGTGTGGGTACAATTGCTGCGGGTGTTGGCACAATTACTTATCGAGATAATGTCACTAAACAAGTATTAGCGACGGTAGGTCGTAACACTCCTGCTCCAGTTTTTACGGTTTTAACCAATAATTTACCAAATCAAAATGTCATTGCAAATAGTGTATTGTATCAAGCAGCAGTAACAGGTAATCCAAAAGTAAATGAGTTTTTTGACCAAGTAGTACTCTCTAAAAAAATGGATAAAATGTCATTTAATTTGGGAGCATTCTTTGGATATTCTGACGTAGCAAGATTCTCACAAGGAGCTGGGGGTGGTACACTTTCTACGCTTGAAAGCCAACCACGTTTATTGGATGTTTCGGTGACAGCACCCAACGGAACGGTTCGTCAAATTACCAGTCCAGAGGGATATTTTAAAGTAGGAGGGTTCCTTGGTTACAATGATTATTCTTACCGAAAAATCAACTTTGCACCGTTTATGGCTGCATCTTGGCAAATAACCGATAAATTAAATTTTGATGTCGGTTTACGTTTAGAGAACAATGTTAACCAAGGTTCTAATTTTATCAGAGTTTCTCACACAACTGCCGATGGTGGATATGACGGAAATTTACTGACTACGTATGACAACAACTATTTCAAAGACCCGAAAGAAATTGCGTATAAATACAATAATACAACCCTGTCATATTCGGCGGCATTTAACTACTTGATTTCGGAAAAACAGTCTATTTATGCTCGTTATTCAGTGGGTAGAAAAGCTCCTGAAGCCAATGCTTTCACGGGTATTGATTCTGACGCAAGATTGGCTATCACTGAATCTATTCCACAGAATATCTCGCAAGTTGAAATTGGGTATAAATTGAGAACTAATAAAGTTGAAATGGCAATTACTCCGTTTTATAGTTTGTTGAGTAATATTTTTACGGGCTTTTCTTCACAAGATGCTAACGGTGTATTGTATGCGTTACAACCGTATTACAACAGTTTGGAAACACAGGGTTTGGAGGCAGAAGCGACATTTAATTTCTCAAATCATTTCAGTACACGTGTTGCTACGACTTTCCAAAGTACAAAGTTTCCACAATTCAAAGTTTCAACAGCAGGCCCAACTACTTCTAAAGACGACGATACTTTCTTTGATTATTCTGGAAAGAACGGTGACTTAACACCTAGCGTAATGGTGAATATTACACCAACATACAGCACAGATAAATTCTATGCAATGTTAACGTATTCGTACATTGGCGACCGTTGGGCTAATGCTCCAAATGCGTTCAAATTGCCAGCTTATTCTCAGTTCGATCTTTCATTGGGTTACGACCTCAATAAAAACTTATCATTGAGTGCCAATGTCAATAATTTAACAAATACGGTTGGTATTATGACTTGGGGAGCTCCAGGTGGTTTCCCAAATACGTATGCTAGAACTGATTTTAGTGTTGCTCAAAAAGAAGCGAATAAAGATGCTTATTTCCCGATTGGTGGTACGCAGCCAAGATCTTATTTCTTAACTGCTACGTATAAATTCTAATTCGTTTTGGGGAATGGATAAGGTCATTCCTCAAAACTTTTTCAGTCGTTTGTTTCGTAATGGTCATGAAAACTATTTAGTTAAAACTATAAGGTTTTGGTTAAAGTCTGACTATAAAGTTATTACAAACTAAACCTTATAGGTTTTACACCAAGTTATTTTGTCCTATTACTTACTTAAAATAATGTGTTATATGTCCCTAAAAGCAAGGTTGTTTCTGCAAAAAAAGTCTTTTACACTCACGACTATCGTGGTATTCTTGGCGACGTTTTCTTTTGCACAGGTTACTTACAAGAACCCTATTTTACCAGGTTTTTATCCAGATCCAAGTATTTGTAAAGTAGGAGATGACTACTACATGGTGAATAGTAGTTTTGGCTATTTCCCAGCAGTACCGCTTTGGCATAGTAAAAACTTGGTCAATTGGGAACAGATCTCTTATGTATTGAATAGAAAAGAGCAGGTAGAGCTTAGTAAAGCCCAAACTACATTGGGGATTTTTGCCCCTACAATTCGCTACAATAAGGGCGTATTCTATATGATTACGACTAACATTACGGATAAAGGAAATTTTTATGTTACCACAAAAGACCCACGGGGAGAATGGTCGAAGCCTATTTGGATTGATGCTCCAGGGATTGACCCAAGTCTTTTTTTTGATGACGACGGTAAAGCTTATGTAACCTCTACACAAAACTGGGGAGCAATAAAAAACGGGATTGTAATGTCTGAAATAGATATTGCTACGGGAAAATTGTTAACTCAGCCTAAAAGCATTTGGTTAGGCACGGGTGGGAGATACCCAGAAGGGCCTCATATTTATAAAAAAGATGGCTACTATTATTTGATGATTGCCGAAGGTGGTACTGAATATGGTCATAAAATTACGATGGCTCGTAGTAAAGACATTTGGGGCGTTTATGAAAGTAATCCTGCGAATCCTATTATTACTCATGCCAATGCAAGTGGTGAGTCGAACCCGATTCAAGGAGTTGGGCATGGGGATATGGTTCAGACGAATGAGGGTTCATGGTTTTTGGTGATGCTGGGTTTTAGACCTTTAGATAGTCACCAATTTTTGGGAAGAGAAACATTTTTAGCTCCCGTTGTTTGGAAGGAAAATGAATTTCCTGTAGTAAATGGCAATGGTACAATTGCGTTGGAAATGAAATGTGATAAGCTTCCAGAGGCTGTAAAAGTACAGAAGTTCGACCAAGAGGAAACGTTTAATCGGGAAGTATTGGGGCTTGAATGGAACTATATAAACAACCCAATCATACAGAATTATTCGCTTACAGAGCGTAAAGGATTTTTGAGATTGCACGGAAGTGAAAAATCGTTGAGCCAAAATCCAGAAGTCACTTTTGTCGGACGCAGACAACAGCACTTTGATTTTACTACAACTACAACGCTTGATTTTAATCCAACAACTGCCAATGAAGAAGCAGGCATCACGATGTATCGAGATGCTCAACATCATTATAAATTATATATTCAGACAACAGGCAAGAAACGAGAGCTCGTATTGGCTTATCATATCGGCAATATCAAGGCAGTTGAGAAAAGAGTAACCCTAAAATCGGGTACGGTCAAATTAAGTGTATCGGGTACTCAAGAGTTCTATGAACTTGGATTTTCACAAGGAAATGCTCCTTTAACGACGTTAGGAAAAGTCCAAACTCGTTACCTGAGTTTTGAAACTGCTGGCGGTATGACTGGCGTGTACATTGGCCTTTATGCCACGGGTAATGGTTCGACCGCTAAAACTCCCGCTGATTTTGATGATTTTAGCTATAAACCAGTTACAGCTAAGTGATGATTCAAAATTATGAATTTTAAATTTTGGATTTAATAATCTAGCGGCTAGTATTTTATAGGAAAAATAAAAATTAGACTAAACTGACTTTTTGTGTAAAAGCTTAATTGTTAAGACATTAAATTCAGAATTCAACATCCAAAATTTAAAACTCAGTATCACTTACTTAATTATGTCGAGGTACTTAAATCCTCAAGCAAATACACACGATTAAACAATTCTAACAATAAAAGCGAATGGCTGTAAAATTCTTAAAACTGGGTTTTGACAAGAGAGTATTGCGTCAAGAAAGTTTCAAAAACCTCTATCTTAACGATAATAAAGTAGGATTTAATCTTGGGATAAGATTGAACTATTACCGTGGTCAACACCTCTCTACGATAGAAAGACTTGACGTAAAAGTAGATGGAGAGCTTATCGCTCAAGACCTTATCTTGTTTTGTATCAACGATAAAAAATTTACCATTCCACAATTAAAAGACCTTTTTGCAGAGTTCTGGGCATTCCGAAAGACGGCTAATCTCGAAATTTATAATGGTGGCTTGTCTGAGGGAGAACACGATATAGAGCTAATTCTGGAACTTCGTATTCCATACATGAAGTTCGCCCCACGCACGTATGGTTCATTAAATAGCACCGTGCATAAAACAATGGTTTTAACTAATAATTAAGGAAGTAATGACACATTCAAAAATAGATTTAGGAGTTTCTTTATATGGGTTTACAGAGTTGTGGGCAACCGACGATTCATTTGGTTTTGAAGAGATGTTCAAGGAATTGAACCGTTTAGGCATTACCAAATTTGAAATTGTGGGTTCGCAAATGTTCAGCAATTATCCAATAGCTTCTGATGATGAAATTAATCATTTGTTAGAGTTGTGTAAACAATATGAAGTTACTCCTTTTAGTTATGCTGGACAAGTGGACGGTGGCAAGTATTCAGACCATGACATGACCGATGAAGAAATCATGTCGGAAGCCACTTTCGATTTGATGTCAGCTTATAAATTAGGTTGCAAATATATGCGTGGCTATGGAATTCCGAACCATTTGGCTCCGCAAGTGGCAAAAATGGCTGAATACTATGATATAAAAGTGGGTTTTGAAATTCACGCACCATCCAAACCAAGCGATGCAAAAGTGCAAGAATTGGTTAAAATCATCAAAGAATCTGGTTCAAAATACATTGGTCTAGTACCCGACTTTGGCTGTTTTATCGAACGTCCGAATCCACTAATGTTACAAGGTTTTGTAGATGCTGGAGCTAATACGGAGATTGTTAATTTCATCGTAGAAAATCGTCATACAGGTTATACCGAAGAAAGCCTTTGGGCAAAAGTCCAAGAAATGGGAGGGGGGACTGTCGAAAAACTGGCTATTAGCCAAATGTTTGGCTTTTTAAGTTTTGCCCCTGCCGATTTAGAAGGATTTAAAACTTTATTACCTTACTGTCATTATTTCCATGGTAAGTTTTATCATATTGGAGAAGATTGCATAGAAACAACCATTCCCTATGATAAACTCATTAAAATGATTGTCGAGTCAGGTTTTGAGGGCGTAATTATGACGGAATACGAAGGTCACTGTTTTTATTTAAATGACGCTTCGGAACAAATTGAACGGCATTTGTTAATGGAAAAGAATATTTTACAAAATCTATAATCACTTCTTAATAGCAAGAAAAAGCAATGAACGAACTAACCTTCAAAAAAGCTGGAATACCGCAGGCACTGATCATTATTTTTATCAATATGCTGCCCATGATGGCAATCATTACCCTTGTGCCGATTGTACCTGCCATTATTAGTAATTTCAAGGATATTCCTAATATTCAGGTACTTGCTCCTATGTCGTTGGCGGCTCCAGGGCTTTGCGTTGCCTTGCTTTCGCCTTATGCAGGATATTTGGCAGATAAAATAGGTCGTCGTAAACTGCTATTAATATTTACCTTGCTTTATGGAATAGGCGGTATTATCCCTTTTTTCATTCAAAGTTTTCCGTTGTTGCTTGCTAGTAGATTTGTGTTAGGAATTGGTGAAGCCTTTATTCTTACAATTGGGAGTGCGTTGTGGGGGGATTATTACGACGAAGCTTCTCGAAAAAAATGGATTGTAGTCCAAAGTATCACGGGTACTTTTTTAGCCGCTCTTTTACTTTCGTTGAGTGGCTATTTGGCAAATTACGGCTGGAATTACCCGTTTTTGGTTTATGGAATCGCCTTTGTGATTTTCATTACGTCCTATATTTTCATTTTTGAGCCGACCGTTGTTGTCAAAAATGAAGCTAAAACAGATGCTCCCAAAGCGACATTATCGTTTAAGTTAATTGGAGTTTTGTGCGGAACTACCTTTTTGGCTGCCATCGTTTACTTTGCTTATACCCTTCATTTTTCGTTGGTGTTAGATACCATCGGAATCAAAGACAATGCTAAAATTGGCAATTTTACGGCCATTTCCAGTATGGGAGCTCCTGTGGGTGCTTTGTTATATCGCTTTGTTTCTAAAAAAAATATGTACATTCAGTTGGGATTGATGGGGCTTTTCTACACGCTGGGCTATATTGGAACAGGCTTTGCCCACGACGAAACATGGGTAGTTGTAGCTGGTTTTGCTGCACAAATGGGCGTTGGATTAACGTTTCCTGTCTTAATGCCTTGGAGTTTGAGTAAATTACCTGCTGAATTTAGAGGACGTGGAATGGGCTTCTGGACAACTTCGTTTTTCTTGGGTCAGTTTGTTTCTCCATTGGTTTTATCGGGTATCAAAAGTATCTCAGGGGGCTTATTGCAGGCTTATGTTGTTTTAGGGGTTATTTGTTTACTTACCGTACTTATTAATTTATTCTATTCATCTAAAAAGGAAGTTTAATTAAGAATATGAACAGAAGACAAGCATTGCAAAATGTAGCGACCTTAATGGGTGTTTCGCTTTTCACGGGTTTAGCGATTGATAGTTTTGCTAAAAATACCAATTATAGTTTTCAAGCAACACTTTTTACGAGCGACGAACAAAAACTCATTGCCGAAATAGCTGAAATTATCATTCCAACGACGGCTACCCCTGGGGCAAAAGCGGCTGGAGTTCCTGCATTTATCGAAATGATGTTGCAGGATTGTTATCAAAAACCACAACAAGATACCTTCAAAAAAGGCTTGGAGGGTTTAGGAACGAGTTTTTTATCCCTAAATGCTGACGAGCAAAAGGGCTTGTTGAGCCAATTGGAAGAACAAGCGTTGAAAAACCATACGAGAGTACCCACTTTTTGGCAATTGATAAAAGAGTTGACGCTATTAGGTTATTTTACTTCCGAAATTGGCATGACACAGGCAATGGAGTATGTGCCAGTGCCAAGCAAATTTGAGTTGATAAAATTGAAAAAAGGACAAAAAACGTATTCAGAATACTTAGCCAGATAAGACCATGAAAATAAACATTGATGCTGTAAAATCTCAGACTTTTGATGCCATTGTGGTTGGTTCTGGTATTACGGGCGGTTGGGCAGCGAAAGAACTGACGGAAAAAGGATTGCGAGTGGTGATGCTCGAAAGAGGTCGTGACATTAAGCACGTTACCGATTATGAAACTGCCATGACTGATATTTGGGACTTTCAACATCGGAATAAATTATCGAAGGAAACACTCGAAAAATATGCTACCGCTTGTCGTGGTAATGCCTATGCGGTACAAGAGCCAAGTAGTAGCTTATTTGAAAGCGATACAGAACATCCTTATCTCGAAAAAAAGCCTTTTGACTGGGTAAGAGGCTATCATACAGGAGGTAAATCCTTGATGTGGGGACGGCACAGTTACCGTTGGAACAAAGACGATTTTGAAGCCAACGGTCGTGAAGGTATTGGTGTAGATTGGCCAATTCGTTACGAAGACCTTGCTCCGTGGTATAGTTATGTTGAAAAATTTGTAGGGATTAGTGGCATTAAAGAAGGCTACGACGCTTTACCTGACAGTGAATTTCTGAAACCAGCCGAGTTTTTTACACCCGAACAGTATTTTAGAGATCAGGTAAAATCCAAATTTGGTCGTCTGGTAACGATGGGAAGAACCGCTAACCTTACCGAGGCAAAACCGTGGCATACTGCGGTTGGGCGTACCAATTGTCAGTATCGCAACCTGTGTATTAGAGGGTGTCCTTTCGGGGGGTATTTCAGTACACAATCGGCTACTTTGCCTGCTGCCATGAAAACCAAACGCTTGACTTTAGTAAACAATGCGATTGTTACCGAAATCATTTTTGATAAAAAACTCAATAAAGCGAAAGGGGTACGAGTAATCAATCAGATTACCCATGAAGTAAGCGAGTATTTTGCCAAAATTATCTTCATGAATGCGGGTACAATTCCAACGGCATCCATTCTTTTAAATTCTAAGTCCGACCGCTTTCCTAATGGTTTTGGGAATGAAAGCGAGCAAGTTGGGCGTAACTTGATGGATCATAACGGAGGTGCAGGAGCTATGGCAAGTATTGAAGGGTTTGAAGACGATTATTATTACGGTCGCCGTCCAACGGGCTTATACGTCCCACGTTTCAGAAACTGGGGTACTGATAAACAAGCTTATCTGCGAGGTTTTGGCTATCAAGGAGCAGCAAGTCGTGTAAATTGGACTCGTGGCTTGAATATGAAAGGTTTTGGTGCTGATTTCAAAGATAATTTGGCGACTCCTGGCGGTTGGGGAATCATGCTGATTGGTATCGGAGAAATGCTTCCTTCTGAAAAAAACAGAATGTATTTGGATGAAAACCAGAAAGATAAATGGGGGATGCCTCTAGTAACTTTTGATGTTGAAAGAGGCGAAAACGAGCAGCTTATGCGTAAAGCAATGGCAACCGACATGGCTGAAATGTATGAATCTGTAGGTTTTAAAAATATCCGTCCTTTCGATTTCCCGTCGAATGTGGGCATGGGTATTCATGAAATGGGAACGGCTCGTATGGGAAAAGACCCTAAAACTTCGGTGTTGAATAAACACAACCAAGTACATGCTTGTAAAAACGTCTTCATTACGGACGGTTCAGCAATGGCTTCATCGTCTTGTGTGAATCCATCGCTTACGTACATGGCACTGACAGCAAGAGCTGCTAAATTTGCGGTGGACGAATTGAAAAAAGGAAATTTATAGTTACGATATAACTGAATTACTAACAAAACCTATAAGGAATAGTTGATTCCTTTAAATCAACAAAATCCTTATAGGTTGAACTATATCGAGCTAATTCGTTAACTTGATACCCTGATTTGTTCAACTACTTAAATGAAAAATAGCAGTACTATTCCTCTTATTGATGCTCATAGTCTGGAATCTGATTTGTATCAGTATCAGGGTGAAATGCCCTTGTCTTCCTTTACGACAACCGCACACCATGTTTTTCATATCAATCGGATTGAGGATTATCTCCGCATGATTCAGTTTCCGTTAGCTTCTGACTTACAACCCCGTCGGATTACGGTGTTCAACTTTTTCTTTCTTTCTAAAGGAATAAGTAGAAGAAGTAAAGGCTTGGATACCTATGATTTTGGAGATAACACTTTTTTCTTTGTACCTGCTTATCAGATTACTACACACGAATTCATTAGCGATGATGTAGAGGGTTTTTACTGCCATTTCAATCTCGAATTACTTACAACGGACTATAAATTAAAAGATTTATTAAGCGAATTCCCTTTTTTAGATTTCAACAGTCATCCTTTAGTAACAGTAAGCAGCGAAACAAAAACGTTCATCAAACCTTTATTAGAAAGGCTATTAGTGGAATATAAAAAAGGAAAAAACTGCAACTTTGATATTTTAAGAACCTACCTCATTACCTTATTTACGGAGTTAAAGCCTTTTATTGAAAAACAGCAGGCGGTATCTTCTAATGCTGCTTCTATCATTACGGAACAGTATAAAAAAGCTCTTTCTCAGTACATTTATCAGAAGCAGAAAATTACAGAATATGCTGAATTACTGTCTATTTCGCCTAACCATCTCAATAAATCTGTGAAAAAAGCTACTGGAAAATCGGCCCATGATGTATTGAATGAAATGCTGTTATTAGAAGCAAAAGTATTACTCAAGCAGACGAGTATGACGATTTCGGAGATTTCATATAAAATCGGGAAAAATGAAATTAGTGATTTTGCTCGCTTTTTTAAGAATCAGACAGGAACAACACCTACTGAATATAGGAATGCTAACTAATGGTTTATAAGTATACTAATTTTGTTAAATAACGAGTAGGGAATTCATCTTTATGATTTTGACTTCTTGCACAAATACAGAAGATGAGTTTCCATTTTTTTAAAAGCGCTCGAAAAGTAGGAAATGCTCTGAAAACAATATCTTCTATTATTTTATTAACAGTCAAAATTTCGTCCCTTTTCTTTACTTTCTTGCTCTATTCAGAAAAAATCATAAATTAATATTTATTAAGTAAATAAATTAGGTAAATAAATCAAAGTAAATAAATATATTGATTTTATGAGTATATTTACGGAAGGAGTTTCGACCATTGGCCAAAATACTAACCTTCAACCTGCCGATTTGAGTATGTCAGGTTGAAGGTTAGTATTTATTATAAAATGACTGGTACAAAATTGTGCTAATCGCTAATTATTTGACACGTAAATGTTAGAGACTTTAAGTACAGTTTTTAGTCTTCTTTTGAGTTAATTACTCCTTACGGCGATGATGGAAACAGCGAAGATGAGCTGATACTTTTCGCTGTTTTTTTCTTGGATATATTCGATTGGAGTAAGTCCTTGATTTCATCAATCCTCAGCATATCATCAATGGCTGATTTATCCTTGTAAAGAAAAGTTAATTTTAAACTCATAGCATCTGTTGTCTATTTTGCTGCTGTTCGATAATGTCATCAATTTCAAATCTTGGGTTATCCTGTTGCTTATAAAACCTATCCATATTAGCAGCGGCTTCCTCGATTGTCAGTTTTCGAGTACCTGCGACTGGCTCTTTTACCACTTGCGTAGTGGGAATAGCTTTCACTTCCATTTTTATCTCAGCAGGTTTAGCTATTGTTGGAATGGCTGATGCTGTTTTTACAGGTATAGGTTTGAGTGTTCCCTGTTTTGATTTATTTCTTATCGCTCTTAATGTGTCAACTGAGACATCCATGTCGTACAACTCTTTCAACTTTTGCTTAATAAATTTGAGAGATAATTCAGCATCGAAGTATTTTTGGCAATACGGTCCCAAATACTTAGACCATCCTAAGTATTTTCCTTTTTGCATTCTTTTAAGTTCTTCAATGCCAAAGTCATTTGTATCCATATCAATAAAATGTTAAAAATAATTTCTATTATTAGCTACCGACATATTACCAATAGAGTAGCTATAGACTGCCAATACACTATCAGTATTACAGCTACATTCTACCAATAGACTATCCTTAGCGTAGCAATAAACAACCTGCAAAGTACCCACAGACTACCCACAAACTGCCAATAAACTACCTGTAATACGCTACACTGAGGTATATGTTTGATACAAATATATATAATAAACAAATAAAAAAGTATTTATTGATTATAATATATTTTACTAAATTTAATTTCTATTTGAAGCAAGAGGTGTCTTTTGCAGGTCATAAACCTACCAAAGCAATCGTGCAAGCACTTAGTATCTCGTTAAATCCTTATTTTAAAGACTACATAATTAGAAGCAGATGGAAGAACTCAAAGACTCACGTAGAGGCGGAAGACCCCCGATTCCCAACAAACTCGACAAAACGATTCGAGTGAGAATCACGAGCGACGATTACCACAGATGTAAAAAAGTAGCCGAAGAGGCTAATATGAATGTGACCGAATATTTTAGAAAAATGATGACCGAAGGCAAAGTAACTAACCTTTTTTCGGCTGAAGGAAAACGAGAAAAAATACAGTTAGCAGGGATGGCTAATAACCTCAATCAGCTCGTTAAAGAAGCTCACACTTATGGTACGACCAGTGTAGAGAAAAAAGCCAATGCACTCTTAGATGAGATTCGTAGTATGTTAGACCGTCATGGCGTATAAGCCATGATAGCCAAAGCAACAGCCAAAGGAAAATCCTTTCAAGGGATTGTAAATTACCTCTTCAAAGGACGTTTAGCCCAACGAGGGCAACAGGAAAAACAGGCCAAAGTTCTCTGTGCATCGCCCGATTTAGAGCTACCCTATAACCACGAAGACGAAGTAGGAATAAAGCGTCTGATTAACAATTTCATTCAACAAACAAAACACCACAAAGGCTATCAGCCAAATAGAGCCTACGTCGGGCATCACATTCTGTCATTTAGTCAAGACGATATTCGTCTGTTGAATCCAGAAGACATTGATGCCATCGTAGTGCAATATATTCAAGATTCAGGCTTGCAGGACACCCAATATATAGCCGTTAGTCATGAAGATACGGATGATTATCACCTACATTTGGTATTTAATCGTTGTATGAATAATCGAAAACTATATAAAGATTCTTGGGAGAAAATCAGAGCGATAGAAAAGGCAGTAGCCCTCAATCTAAAACACGGTTTACCTCTAAAAGGAAGACAGCATGAGGTAGCTAAAACCAGTGGCGTATGGGAATTTAGAATGCAACACGAAGATATTCAGGAACTGGCCAAAGACCCCTTACTCAAGAATATTCGGAACATGCACCATTTCAAGAAGGTATGTGAAACAGCGAATCAGCAGATTATCGAGGATGAAAAGACCGTAAAAGTAGGAGGGAAGAGTTATCGGAAAGTAGATTTAGAAGCGGTCTTCTTTAAGAACCGTAGAGAGATGGCCAAAGAAAAGGGTTTTACCACTAAGAAAGTCCATAACAAAGCCACACCC
>JARXAV010000175.1 GCA_029865665.1 Flectobacillus sp.
TAACCACACAAGAATAAAGTATATTAGTATAAATAAGCTAAATGGAAAACGAGGACATCACAAAAAACTTAGACGCAAACGATCAAAATCCACCTATTGAATCGCTCCAAGAGCAAGTTGCGGTGGCTGGCTTGTATGAGAATTGGTTTTTAGAATATGCTTCTTATGTAATTTTAGAGCGTGCAGTACCCGCTGTTGAAGATGGATTAAAGCCTGTTCAACGTCGTATTTTACACGCTCTAAATGAAATGGACGATGGCCGTTTTAACAAAGTTGCCAACGTAATTGGGCAAACCATGCAGTATCACCCACACGGGGATGCGTCGATTAACGATGCCATGGTAAACATCGGTCAAAAAGATTTATTACTCGACTGTCAGGGAAACTGGGGCGATATTCGCACGGGTGACGGGGCTGCTGCTGCTCGTTATATCGAAGTTCGTCTATCCAAATTTGCTCATGATGTAGTCTTTAACCCACAAACTACCGAATGGCAACTTTCTTATGACGGTCGTAAAAAAGAACCCGTAACACTTCCTGTAAAATTCCCCTTGCTTCTAACACTTGGGGTAGAAGGGATTGCCGTTGGGCTTTCGACCAAAATCATGCCTCACAACTTCTGTGAGTTAATTGAAGCGTCGATTGATATTCTGAAAGGAAAAGCTATTCAAATATTTCCAGACTTTTTAACAGGTGGTTACGTTGACGTAAGTAATTACAACGACGGACACCGAGGGGGTAAAATCAGGGTTCGTGCCAAAATTGAAGAACTTGATAAGAAAACCTTAGTTATCAAAGAAATCCCTTTTGCCACTACGACTACCAGCCTAATTGAGTCCATCATCAAGGCGAATGATGCTGGTAAAATCAAAATCAAAAAGGTAATTGATAACACCGCAAAAGAGGTAGAAATTCAAGTGCAGTTAGCGCCTGGTACTTCGCCAGATGTAACGATTGACGCTCTTTATGCTTTTACCGATTGTGAGATTCCTATTTCACCGAATGCCTGTGTCATTATTCAAGACAAACCGCATTTTGTGGGCGTTTCGGATGTATTAAAAGTATGTACGCAACAAACGGTTAAATTACTCGAACAAGAACTCCAAATTCGTAAAGAAGAATTGATGGAAAAAGTCTTGTTTAGTTCATTAGAGAAGATTTTTATCGAAAATAAAATCTATCGTAAAATTGAAGAATGTGAAACCTTCGAGGCTGTTATAGCTACAGTAGATAAAGGCTTACAGAAATATAAATCGCAATTTTATCGTCAAATTGTAGAAGATGATATTTTGCGTTTGCTAGAAATTCGTATCAAACGTATTTCTAAATATGACTCCTTCAAAGCGGACGAACTGATGAGACGCTTACAGGAAGAACTCATTGAAGTAGAGGACAACCTAGCAAATATCATTCGTTATTCGATTGATTATTACAAAACGCTTCTGAAAAAGTATGGTAAAGGAAGAGAACGAAAAACAGAAATTCGTAATTTCAATACCATCTCAGCAGCCGTTGTAGCCGCAGCCAACCAAAAACTATATATTGACCGTGAAGGTGGGTTTATCGGCTATGGTCTGAAAAAAGACGAATACGTAATGGATTGCTCAGATATTGACGACATTATTGTATTCAAAAAAGATGGTCGCTGTGTAGTCACTAAAATACAGGATAAGGTTTTCGTAGGAAAAGACATAATTTACTGCTCGGTATTCAAAAAGAACGACGACCGTAAGGTATATAACCTTGCCTACTTCGATGCCAAATCGGGTATTTCGTATGTAAAACGCTTTAAGATTACGGCTGTTACTCGTGACCGTGAGTACGACTTAACACTTGGAAATCCGAAATCTAAGATTCTCTATTTCTCGGCAAACGACAACGGAGAAGCCGAAGTTATTCAAATTAATTTGACCTCTACCTGTACAGCGAGAGTAAAACAATTTGAATACGATTTCAAGACATTAGCCATCAAAGGACGTGACTCAATGGGTAATTTATTGACCAAATTCCCTGTTAGAAAAATAATTATGAAATCGGCAGGGGTATCTACCCTAGGAGGGCTAAATATTTGGTATGACCCAACTGTTGGCCGTTTGAACAGAGATGAACATGGTCAGTTATTAGGTAATTTTGAGGCAAAAGACACCATTCTTGTAGTTTATAACGACGGACAATACGAATTAACAAACTTTGAATTGACCAACCGTTACGAACCAAAAGACATTAGTGTTTTGTGTAAATTTAATCCGAATACCGTAATCACAGCAGTATATTACGACAGTAGTTCGAAATTACATTATGTGAAACGTTTCAAAATTGAAACGACGACCGTTGATAAGAAATTCTTATTTATTGCCGATGAAAAGGGTTCTAAGTTACTCTATGCGGCCGTAGATGATTCGCCAAGAATTGAACTTTCGTTCAAAAAAGATGAACGTGGTGCTAAACTAGAAACCGAAGAACTTTTCTTAGATGAATTAGCAGAAGTAAGAGGCTGGAAAGCTCAAGGGGCGAAATTATCAACGCATAAAGTACAAGGAATTAAAGTCTTAGAACCTAGAATTATTGCTAAAGTAGCCGAAGAAGAAGTAATTACAGAACAAGTAGAAGAAATTACTTCATCTGAAACAGAAGAGTCAGGAACAACCCAACTAGGATTATTTTAAAAAAGCATAAAGCGATTGTCTGATATAAGGTCAGACAATCGCTCAAAAAAATCGCCATTACTCTGAAAAAAACACTTCGTATATCAACCCGTAGATCGTTAATTTTAACTATATCCATAGTAAAACGATTAATCAAGGGGCTTATAGCCTTAGGGTTTTCGACGATTGTGCTTATTTTACTCTGCAATATTTGGATTGTTTTATCGACAGAAAATCGAAACTATTACAGCCTTGAAGAACTTCCTCCAAACGATGTAGCCCTTGTACTTGGCACTAGTAAATCGGTGGCACGAGGTAAAGAAAACCTGTTTTTCAAATACCGAATGGAAGCGGCGGCTTTGCTTTACAAAGAAGGAAAAGTGAAATTTTTAATTTTGAGTGGAAACCATGACTCGGTATTTTATAATGAACCCGCCGACATGAAAGAAGCCTTGATGCGTTTGGGCGTACCAGAAAGTGTGATGATGATGGACTACGCAGGTTACAGAACTTACGACTCCATAAAACGGTGCAAGGCTGTTTTTAATCAGGAAAAATTTACCATTATTTCTCAACCTACGCATAATGCCCGTGCCTTATTTTTGGCACAACACCTTCATTTAGATGCCATTGCTTTTGCGGCAAAAGATGTGCAAACAGGTTATAAAACCTATTTCAGAGAATACTTAGCTCGCCCCAAAGCCATTTTAGATGTCTATCTTTTCGAACGCTCAAAATACAAAGACTAAAATAATAATTTTAAATTATGAATTTTGGATTTAATAATTTAGCTATCAGTCTTTTATAAAAAAGATAAATGTCAATTAATTTTGCACGAGTATAAAAATGATAAATTAATGAAATTTAGCTTTAAAAGCGTTTAATGGCTCAATGGCACTTTGCACAAATTGCTGAATGTAGGCATTCTCCTTTTCGTGGAAAATTTCATCTGGTGTAGCAATTTTCAACAAATCGCCTTTGTGCATTACCGCTACTTTATCGGCCACCAATAAAGCCTCAATCATATCGTGCGTTACAAATACACAAGCAATATCTTCTTTTTGAATAATGGTAATCAACTGATTACGCAAATGTTGACGATTAATAGAATCTAAGTTACTAAAAGGTTCATCCAACAATAAAACCAGCGGTTCATCTGCAATAGACCTAGCAATGGCGGTGCGTTGTTTTTCTCCACCTGAAGCCTCTCGTGGTTTTTTGTCTTTAATCTGGGTAATTCCGCAAAGTTCTAATAAATAAGCCACTCGCTTCTGACGATACTCAGCGTTATATTCGGTAAGAGCCAGATCAATATTTTCCCAAATTTTAAAATCAGGCTTTAAGCGATAATCTTGAGGAACAAGCTTGATATCAGGCAATTCACGAATTAAGCGATTGAAATATAAATCTATGAGTTCATTGTTCAAAATAAGACTTCCCACATCTGGACGAATATTTCCCGAAATCATATTCAAAAGGGTCGTTTTTCCTGAACCACTCTCTCCTACGATCGCTAAAATTTCGCCTTTATTAACGGTGAAAGAAACTGCGTTCACTACTCGTTCATTCTCGTAGTATTTGGATAACTCCTGTATTTGTAGCAAAATTGAAATGAATTAAACCTAGTTAAAATCAAAGACAAAGGGCTAGGCTGAATCTGAATTGGAGTGTAAAAATTCCCCATCACATCAACGATTTATGCCGCCACACGTTGCAAAATCACCTTGCATGGAATACTTGACGTAACAGTAACCGTATGTTTTTTATGAAGTGGTATTCCAAAATAATCTCCTGCCCCTAAAGGGTAAACCACATTTTCGACCTCAATGTTACAAGATCCCTCTAAAATAAAAAATTTCTCAAATTCGTCGTCATGTATTTCCTGAGGAGCAAAGCTTTTTATCCATACCAAGGCTGTCATCGCTTGAGGAGTATGAGCAATAATACGTGCATGAAAATCTTCTAAGGCCTCTGGCAAGACAAAATCTTCTCGGTCAATAAATTCAACAAAATCACCCGCTTGCGTTGAAGCAGATAAAATTGGAGGATTCACTGGTGATTCACCACCTTCTAAACGCTCTATGTAATTGAAAGTAGCCATTAAAAAAGGCTTAATGGTTACGTCGGGTTCAACAGCACCTGCCATCGCATAAGCCTCTAAACTCTGGGCAATAGCGGCTAACTCTGCTCTAATTTCAGGATACTCCGCCGCCAAAGACTCTACAGCAAGCGTTTCTTCTGGTGAAGTTTCCTCCAACACATACAATTCTAAAATACCAGAATTAATGTAATCTTGAATGTCTGTTGCCATGCCTTCTACTAGATAAATATTTATGTTTGGGTATTAAAACAAAGTTATCGTAGTTCGAAACAAAAAGCAACTCAAAGTTTTAATTTAAGGCACAAATTATCAATTATATTCAGGAAACAAAAACTATCTATTCGTTGGTAAAATTAGCAACTTCATTTTTGAGCAAAGATTTACATAGAACACCATAGAACTCTTTAAATATTTCAGTATATTTGCCTTTAAAAATAAGACAAAAACAAGATATAACGCTATAACTATGTTACTTTTAGGTTTAGACTTAGGCACATCGTCCATCAAAGCATCTGTAGTCGATGGAGCTACAGGAAAATTGGTTGCTTCGGCACAATATCCAGAAACGGAAAACACGATTGACTCTCCAGAAGCAGGTTGGGCAGAACAAGACCCCGAAATGTGGTGGAATTGTGTGCAACAAGCTATTTTACGCTGCAATAACTCAGGTAACTATAATCCAAAAGATATTAGAGCGATTGGTATTGCTTATCAAATGCACGGTTTAGTAATGGTTGACCGTAACTTATCCGTTTTACGTCCTTCTATTATTTGGTGCGATAGCCGTGCGGTGACTATCGGTAACAAAGCATTTGATGCCATTGGGCAATCAAAATGCCTTACTCATTTACTTAACTCTCCTGGTAACTTTACCGCTTCAAAACTCGCTTGGGTAAAAGAAAACGAACCAAAAGTATATGGTTCTGTATATAAAGTTATGCTCCCTGGCGATTTTATAGGTATGAAGTTGACAGGCTCAATTACAACTTCCAATTCTGCTTTGTCAGAAGGTATTTTCTGGGATTTCCAAACGAATGATGTATCAGAAGATATTTTAAAATACTATGGTTTCCCGAAAACAATTTTACCAGAAATCAAACCAGTATTCTCAAGTCATGGCGAACTAAGTAGCTCAATGGCAGAC
>JARXAV010000064.1 GCA_029865665.1 Flectobacillus sp.
AACCTTACAGCGATGCCTCCTCTTAGTACTATTTTTCTTTTTGTATTTCGCTGGCTACGCTCAACTTCCCTGTGGCTTTGGTAATATTTCTGCTGAGGAAGAAAAGATAGCACAACAACTGATTAAACAGTTTAGTCCCAATAAACAATTCAATGGCTCTGACCCTGTGTATATCGCTGTAAAACCGCACTTTGTCACTACAGATGCAGGAGTGACCAACATGAGTATGGCTGCATTTAACAATGCCATCGCCATTTGTAATCAGTATTTTATCAATGCAGGAATCCAATTTTATATTTGTGGTACACCTGCCAATACCCCTAATTATATCAATTCTACGGCCATGTACAACTGGCAAACTACAGGTTTTAAACAAGATTCTGTTACAAGTGCCAATAATGTAACCAACGCTCATAACATCTATTTCAGTAATAGTTTGGGCGGTGTAGGCGGTTTTTCGTATGGTTCAACCCAAAATAAGGCTTACAATAATAGCTTCTCTTTGAATAGTCAGGCTGATGACAATAAAACTCTTGCCCATGAGTTGGGTCATTATTTCAACCTTGCTCATACGTTCAACAACAGTGGAGCAACCAATCCAAGCGACCGAGAACGAGTAACTCGCAATCCTGCGGAGGTATCACCACGTCTATCAGCAAACTGTAGCAGCACAGGTGATTACCTCTGCGATACACCAGCTGACCCTTATAATTTAAGTGGTGGAAAATTAGTAGGTTGTAATTCGCTTGGCACAGGAATTAGCATTTTGGATTCCAATAATGACCCTTTTGTACCATCGGCATACAATGTAATGAATTACTATTTTTGCCAGCCTTACGACTTTACGCCACTTCAATACGCTCGTATGAATACCGCTTTAGCTATTAACAATACTCCAAGTTCAAACCCTGCCACTCGTTATACCTTAGACTGTGCTGAAACTCCTCAAGATGCCCCAAGCAACGTTGCTGCATCGCTCATTTCCAACAGTGTCTCATTAGGTGTCCTCATTCAATGGACAGATAATTCGAGTAATGAAACGGGCTATATCATTGAACGCTCAACAAGTCCTACGGATAATTTCGTTGCCATCGGCGGTGTAGATGCCAATGTTACCTCTTTTAAGGATTTGAAAACGTTGATACAACAGACGTATTATTATCGTGTAAAAGCCTCCAACACAAAAGCTAATTATAATACGACGATTCCTACGGTGAGTACTCCTGCTATCTGTGGCCCTCAATATTCAAATGGATGTTTGGTAAATGCGAATATTACCAATTTCTCAATAACAAACAGCAATGGAACAACGCTATTATCGAATCTTGGTTCTGGCTGTTCAGCGAATAACTTTGGGGATTACACCAATCTAAGCCCTGCTTCCGTAAAAGCAGGAACAATGTATAACTTTACTATGAATACTGCCTTGAGTTCAGCAGGATACTATTTTCCAGAACATGTTGGTATATGGATTGATGCAAATCAGAATAATAGCTATTCAGATGCTGGTGAGCTTGTTTTTCAAAGTTCAGGAACCGTGATGAGTGGAACGACCGAATTAAGTGGCTCGTTCACCGTACCTGCTTCTGCGAACACGGGAGCAATTCGGTTAAGAATTAGATGTCGGATTAAAAGCGAAGGTCTAGTCGATAGCCCTTGTGGCATATTCGGCACGGGAGAAACGGAAGACTATTTGTTAAATGTGAATCCTTCTGTCAGTATTACTACTAGTATTCCCACTGTATGTTCAAGCAACAATACACTCTCTGTCAGCTTTTTAAGTAATTTTACCGCAAATAATAACAATCTCTATACAGCACAACTCTCCGATGCAACTGGAAATTTCAGCAATGCCACTACTGTCGGTTCGGGGACTAACAGTCCCATCCTTGTTACCATTCCAACGAGTACACCAGCAGGCTCTTCCTATAAGCTGAGAGTAAATTCAAGTTCTCCAACTGTAATTGGTAGTGAAACTAGTGGATTTGGATATGGAGAATCCACAGCCAATATTAGCGTATCAGGACGAGATATTATTAATTCAGGAATGAGCAGTAGCCTCCTCCTTACTTTTACGGGAGCAGCTCCTTATAGTTATACACTCTCGAATGGGAGTTCTGCATCTGGGATAACGAGCCAGTCTGTCAACATTAACATTACTCCTTCATCCACAACAAGTTATACGCTCAATACGGCAAGCGGTGGTTGTGGAACAGCAACCATATCAGCAGGTACTGCAACGGTAAGCGTTATCCCCTATTGTATCCCATTATATACAAATAACTGTTCACCAACGGCTACAACTACCAAAATGGCTATTAACCAAGTAACCCTCAAAAAAGCCAACGGACAGCTTTTATTGAACAATGATAATTCAAATTGTTCTACGTATGAATTTAGTGACTTTACGAGTTCTTCTTCGCTTCCGATACCACTACTCAAAGGAGACAGCACTTATATCTTTTTTGTAAAAGCATATCTTAGCCCTGATGGTTATTATTACCCGCAATATTTCACGGTATGGATTGATTATAACAACAACAATAGTTTTGCGGATGCAGGCGAACTGGTTTTTCAATCAACAGATTCTGGTTTGTCGGCCACAGGAACGTTCACGATACCATCTAATGCAAGCATAGGAACTACTCGAATGCGAGTACGTAGCCGTTATGGCGCTGCTGCCACAGATGCTTGTAGTTCCCATTCAAATGGAGAAGCTGAAGATTATGCCGTACAAATTTCTCGAATTGTATCTGTCGGAGGAACAGTTGCGGGGGGAAACATCAGTGTTTGTCCCAATACAGACATCAATGTGCAACTAAGTTTGTCTGGACAAACAGGAACTATCTTAAAGTGGCAATCAGCCAATGATTCTACTTTTACAAGCCCTATTGACATCACAAATACAACTGCCACACAAGTCGTATCTACGGTTTCAAACACCATGTATTTTAGAGCAATTGTTAAAAATGGAGTTGCACCAGAAGTAAGTTCGGCTTTTGCTCGAATCATGGTGAATCCTATTACAAGTATCCAATCGGGTAATTGGGAAGACATCAGTACTTGGAATTTAGGTCGAATTCCTCAACAAGACGACTTTGTAACCATTCGTAGTTCAGATACAGTTTATATCAATACCGATTCGGCACAAGCAAAATGTTTGTACAATGCTCAAGACAGCCAATTAATCTATGGCAATACTAGTGGAAAACTAACATTAGGAAACTAATCCCTAATAAATTTACTCCCCAAAGAAGCTCGAATTAATTTTTGAGCCTCTTTTTTATTGATATATATCAAGTATGTAAATACATCCTTCGTATTCAAGTTTTTACAAAGATGACAACCTTACTCCTTTCAACAATTGCTCAATATCATTGAAAATTTTTCATAAAACAGGGCATTTATTAGATTGTAACTCTAAAAAATGGTCTTTTTTTTTCAAAAAATGACATTTTCGTAAAAATACTTAAACCAAAAATTCTATCCTGCTCTGCATTAAGTAGATATTATCATATTATAAATTATTTTTACCATTTGTTGTAATAAATTCGGCATTATATGTTAAGTTTGAAACAAATTAGACGTAGAAGTAATCATTACCAAATATTCTTCTGCATTTTCAATCATCACAAAAAACTAAAATATCGTCTTTTATGAAGAAAAATTTCCTTCTGACGGTCCTAGCTATGCTTGGACTCCTTGCCAACACATTTGCTCAAGACAAAACAATCACAGGAACAGTAACAGATGCCAAAGATGGAGCGGCACTAGCAGGCGTAACTGTGAGATATGCTAAAGGTGGCTCAGTAACTGATGGAACGGGACATTTCAGCATCAAAGTACCTTCGGCAGTGAGTAAATTAATCTTCTCTTCTGTAGGTTATACGACACAAGAAGTAGCAATTCCTGCATCAGGTACAGTTAACGTTGCTTTAGCAGCTTCAATTAGCCAATTAGACGAAGTTGTAGTTTCAGTAGGTAGTAGAAGTTCACAAAGAACCATTACAGACTCACCACTTCCAATTAACATTTTCTCTACTTCCGATCTAAAAAGTACAGGTCAAGTATCTTTCGACAAAGCCCTTCAATACAGAGTACCTTCATTCAACACAGTTAACACTCCAGTAAACGATGCTTCAACGTTACTTGACCCTTACGAACTTCGTAACCTTGGGCCAAGCCGTACCTTAATTTTGATTAACGGTAAACGTAAAAACTTGAGTTCGTTATTGTATGTTCAATTTGCACCGGGTAGAGGTGAAACAGGTGTTGACCTTTCGTCAATTCCTACAGATGCTATCAAGCGTGTAGAGGTTTTGAGTGATGGAGCATCCGCACAATATGGTTCAGATGCGATTGCAGGGGTAATGAACGTAATCTTAAAAGATAAATTCGAATACTCGTCTTTAACAGTGAATTCGGGAATTACAGGCAAAGGAGATGGAGCGTCTTATGGTTTATCATTCAATGGTGGAGCAAACTTCGCTGAAAAAGGATTTGTTAACTACACAGTAGGATTCAGTCAACAAGACAACGCCATTCGTTCTGGAAATATTGATTTAGTATCTGAACAATTTGCTTTTGGTGGAGATGCAACTTCAAATGCTCAAATCGCAGCATACTTGAAACGTTTCCCAACAGGTAATAACAAAAACGGTACAGGTGCTACTACAGCAGCTAAATTCTTGATCAATGCAGGAGTACCAGTTAGTCCAACGGCACAATTATATGCAAACGCTGCTTTCGTTGCTAAAAAAGTATTAAGTAATGCCAATTATCGTCAACCATATTGGAAACAAGATTATGGTTTGTTACATGCTGCAGGAACAGAGTACATTGGTTATGAGCCTACTTTTGAAGGTGATTTGACAGATTACAATGCAACAATTGGTGTAAAAGACGATGCTAATGGCTGGAAAAAAGACGTAAGTTTCACAATTGGTGGTAACCAACAATTGTACTCGGTTGATAACACAGTTAACCACTCATTAAAAGGAAAAAGTCCTATTTCATTCAAAACTGGTGGTTATAACTTCAGCCACATGGTAGGAAACATCGACTTATCGAAACAGGTAACTGAAAAGTTAAACGTAGCATTTGGTTCTGAAATGCGTTCTGAATCGTATCAAATCATTGCAGGAGATACTTCTTCGTATTCTGGAGAAGGATCAAACTCATTCCCAGGTATTAGAGCAGAAAATGCTAAAACAAACACTCGTTTTAACTTTGGTGCATACTTAGATTTAAGCTATGACATTACTGACAAGTGGTTAGTAAATGGTACAGTACGTGGTGAAAACTACAGTGATTTTGGTGGAACGTTCGTTTGGAAGGCTTCTACTCGTTATAAAATCCTTGATGATAAAATCGTACTAAGAGGTTCTGCTTCAACAGGTTTTAGAGCACCAACTTTACACCAAATCTATGCTCAATCAACACAAGCAGCATTCGTAGGAGGACAAATCGCTTTATCTGGTTTATTCAACAACAAAAGTGTAGTAGCAAGAGCATTGGGTATTCCTTCGTTGAAACCTGAAAAATCAACAAACTTTACCTTAGGATTAGGCTTGCAACCAGTTAAAAATTTAAGCATTACCTTAGATTACTACAACATTGATATTTCTGACAGAGTTGTATATAGTTCTTCTATCAAAACAAGTGACGCTGGTTCAGTATTAGGTCAAATTTTGACATCTAACAACTTAAAAACAGTTCAGTTCTTTATCAACGGTATCAAAACAAATACTCAAGGATTAGACTATGTTGTTAGCTACAAAAACGTATTAGTAGGTAAAGGGAAAATGAACTTCAATTTAGCTGGTAACTTTACTTTAAATAACGAAATCGTAGGAGACCCAACTACTCCAGCGGCTATTAAAGCAGCAGGTTCATCAATCCTAAGCACGCAAATTAAGTCATTATTGACGAGAAGTCGTCCAATGTATAAAGCAATCTTTGGAGTTGATTACATGATAGGAAAAGTACAATTCAATTTGAATAATACACTATTCGGTAAAACAGAATTCCAAGATTTAGACAATAGCTACTTCTTCTTTGATGCAAACGGTGTTGCTAATACATCTGGAGGGACTAATGCTATGGAGTATATCAAACAAGAATTCTCTCCAGCAGTGGTTACGGACTTAAACGTTGGTTATAACTTTACAGATAAATTATCAGCTTCATTCACTGTAAATAATATCTTAAATGTATTACCATCTTGGAAATTAGTTGCCTTGAACTCAACAGGCCAAAAATTATTAGATAACCCGGCTCAAAAACAATTGCTAGAAGGCGGTTTGACATTTGACGGACGTTACCAAATTTTAGGTTACAACGGTTCTCAATTCAGTCAATTAGGTACTACTTTCAATGCAAGTATCAATTACAAATTCTAGGAGAAACTAATTCTCAAACTAGAGAGGCTGTCCCAAAAGGATGGCCTCTTTTTTGTTCTCCCTAAAATACCTCAAAGGGCATACCTTGCAATTGAAGGATAAATTAGAGAAGATGAAGGAACTGCTCAACAAGAACGTTCATTATAAGAGAGGTGTGATGTATCTGAAGTGAAGGTTTATTACAACGTGTTTTATTACTAGGTACTTAGTAAACTAGATGGCTTATAGAACGACCTTTTTGGGGTCTGGTAAAATTCTACTAGGAACTAGACTGGAATAATTCCTTAGCTGTTTGAGGTTTATGTGTCCTCTCATGACCATTAGAGTTCCATGAGCGATATAAATTCCCACTATGGAACAGAACGTGTCTCTAAACACCGAATTTGTCAGGTTAAATCATATAATTTCTATAGTGACACCAATATCGTTTCCTAAATGATTATTTTTTTTTATTAGAGCCCGTCAAATCCATCTTAAGGAGGTTATTTATCCTTTGACACTGTTTAATGAGTTCTCGGGTAGAATCCTTCATTAATGGCAGTAAAGCAAATACGTTGTTCTTCTTCACTCATAGCTTTATACATATTCTTAATGCCTCGTAATCTCAACCATTTCATCAAAACATCCAATAAAGTCTTGGATACAATTTTACAATCTCTGATGGGATAATTTCCGTCACGATTAGATTGCCAAATTAATTAAAATCAAGTGCGAGTAAGATTAAAACGCATATTTTACCAAGGAAGTAGAAGTAGTAGGAGTGTAAGTATCTTAGAGTGAGGGGCAAAAAAAATAAGCACTTCGTTAAAAGTGCTTATTTTCATTGAATTGTAGTCCGTACGGGACTAAAGGTCTCCGACTTAACTTACTGATAATTAATCGCTTATGAGAATACTATCCCACACTGTGAGCAAGACTGTGAGCAAAGAATGGAATAATCACTCCAAATCTTCGATTTACAGGCGATTTCTTGCCCACTGAATTAAAATTTGCAGCACTCTGGAAATTTGTTTTTGAAACAGCTAGACTTACTATTGAATTTCTAAACAGTGCATTTTCAGCTAGAACGTCGCTGTTCACTTTTGTCGCTTCATCCAAATCTCTTGATAACGACTCAATTTTTTTTAAAAGATCATCTAAATATCCTTTAGGAGGATTACTCCATTCGTCAACTCCAGCCAATAGCCAGTTTGCATTCACCTCTGGATGAATCGCAATAATACGTTGTACATAGTCAACTTTAGGTGTGGTTTGTCTTGGTCCAGTTATTCCAGATGTATGTGTCTCAGGAATTCCAAGAGCTCTATCAAACTCTCTTGATGACTTGTAGCCTAGAGTTCTCCATAAAAAATCAATCCTACTATTAAATTTTTCTAGTGTCTCCATGTTTGTTGTATTTATTTTGAAAAAAAACCATTCAATTCTTTGTATGTTGTAAAAAAACAACAATATTTGCAAAGAAGTTACACATGTAACTAATTTGTAGTCAAATTTACAAATAAAAGAGAACTATACAGATATGTTATAGATATTTTTCTACAAACAGTTGAAATTATTCGATGAACATCAATCAGTGTTTCACATAGTTAAATTAGGTTTAGTGGTTTGAATAACCCTAGATGTATCATTTAGGGTTTATTTCTCTCTTTAATCAATCGTTTGGAATGTTCTTCGAGCTTCCTGACTGACAAACTAACAATTAATACGTTACTCTTTTTTAAAATACCCCGTTTTGCGGGGGTGATATACTATTGCCCAATTTTAACGAGTATTCATAAGGTTACAAGTAGATAAATGACTATTGCTCAACTCTTTGGGTTGAGCAATCTTTAAAACTTAGTATTAGGACAATATGGTTTTTCATTTGGGTTCGACTCCCTTAATTGTCACAAGCGTATAGACTTAGCGTTAGTAATAAATAGCTCTATACGAGTCATTTTTGAACATTATTTACTTTATAGGCATTCTATAAGGCTTAAAAAAAGCACCCTTTTCAAAATATGGAAAGACTAATTACACCCGTATCGCATTTGTTGACAACGATAAAACGCCCTGAGCTGGATTATCCTAAAATGAAGCAGAAATTAGGGGAAATCCTTACTAAAAATACGCAGTTGATTGATACCCTGAAACTGCCTGTCAAAAAGTTAGCTGTATCAATGGAGCAGACAGCCAAACAGATTCTGCTACTATATGTGCGAAAATTTGAGGTTGGCGAAGTGAAGAACTGCACGGTGAAATTTACTTATAGCTATCTCTGCAAAAGTTTGGGTAAAGGCTTTCGAGTTCCTAATGTTAAAACGATCATCCGTCATATTCTTAGGTTTTTGGAGCTACCCTTTAAGTTTATTACTCAGAAGGAACGCTCACACATTGAGGAAATTGGGGTGAATGGCATCGCCTTAACCTTACATCCTTCGGTGATTTTCTTTAAAAGTGAAGCTCATCAGAAGGCACATGAACAAGGAAGCTCTGTGGTGGCGAGTCCAAAAAGTAAGCCACTACCCCCTCCTAGAGAGCAAATTGAAGTACCAACGAATCGAATTCCTTTTGAAGTGGCCATG
>JARXAV010000179.1 GCA_029865665.1 Flectobacillus sp.
GATTAACACTTTTTAACAACTACAAAGCTCCTAACTACGACAACAATGTCTAAATTGCGTATCCTTTACGTTGCCAGCGAAGTTGACCCTTTCCTTTCTACGACCCAAGTTGCTGATTTTGTCAGAAACCTCCCAGCAGCAATGCAGGAGAAAGGTATGGAAATCAGAATTTTAGTTCCAAGATTTGGGTTGATAAACGAAAGAAAGAACCGCCTTCACGAAGTAGTTCGTTTGTCTGGTTTTACTGTACCTGTGGGCGATGACGATAAGCCTGTTACTATTAAAGTAGCAAGTTTGCCATCGGCTAAATTGCAGGTATATTTTATCGACAACGAAGACTATTTTCAGCGGAAAACCGTTTTCACTGACAAGGAAGATAATTTTTACCCCGATAACGACGAAAGAGCAATTTTCTTTTGCAAAGGTGCTTTAGAAACAGTTAAGAAATTGGGCTGGTCTCCAGATATTGTTCATTGTAACGATTGGATGACAGCTCTTGTGCCGTTGTATCTAAAAACTACCTACAAAAACGATCCGATGTTTAAAGATGCAAAGGTGGTGTTTTCGGTTTTTGATAGTGCTTTTACGCATCAGTTCGAATTTGATGGATTGTACGAAAAAGTGAAATTATTAGATATCGAAGACGATATGTTGGGCAGTCTATCAACGGCTGATTATGCTGGTTTTATTAAAATTGGAGCAGAATACTCAGACGCCGTTATTACCTCAAAAGAAGAAGTTACGGAGAAATTTAACGCTATTTTTAATGAATTACCCGACAAAAAAATCTCATTTGTTGCCGAAAGCGACATCGACAGTCACTATGACCTATACATCAATTTGGCAAACGCTTAGTAGTGTTGTTGCCATCTTGTTGATGACTACACTTGTTTCATGTGATGATCCGAAAGATATTGGCACTGAGATTTTTACACAAGATGTAGGTGTGCTTTATACCGATACGCTTACGGTGGATGCTTCTACGCTTTTTGTGGATTCTGTGGCATTATCAGCAAGAGCTAACCTTTTTGTAGGAAGTTTTACAGATCCTGATTTGGGAAGAGTAGATGCGAAGTGTTTTTTTCAGGTAAGTAATAGTGACACGTTGTCTAAACTTGATACGACTGGATATAACATTTATAAGTCGTCATTTTCGATGGCTATGGATTCACTCGTTTTAATATTGCCAATTTCGTATGTCGCTGGAGATACCAATCAAGCCCATACGTTTAAAGTATATCGAGTAAAGAATTCTGTAACAGGAATCAGTGTAAGTAATACGTATTTGAATGATGCGGCATTGCCAGACTATGAAAGTACACCTCTAGGAACAGTAACTTTGAAGAGTTTGCGACCAATTAAGAACCAATACGGTAGTTATGCTGTTGGGAGTAATACCAAATTCGATACTTTACGAATACCTTTGAGTAAAGAGTTAGCTGCTGAAATCTATGCACTACGCTTAAATACGAATAAGAGTACAACCGTTGTTTATGATAAGTTTAAGGATATTCTAAAAGGGTTGGTATTAGTTTCTGAAAGTGGTGGTAAAGGGGCTGTGGTAGGCTTCTCTGGGTATTATTCAGCAATGCGTTTGTATTATCACTCATCATACAGATATCCACTTAGCACGACTCGTGATACAACGGTAACGAATAAAGTATCATCGTTTCCCTTTTATGTATCTAACGGAACAAGTTCTTCTGGAGAACAAAACGTTCGATACAGTAATGTGACAACCACTCGTTCTGGAGCATTGGCTACTTTATCGAAAACAACGAAAAAGGTTAGCTCAAGTAAAACAAACGGAATTGTTTATTTACAGCAAGGAACAGGACTAGGAATTAAGTTAGATTTCCCGACTTTATCCAAATTGAAAGAAAAAAACAATGTTGCCTTTAATAAAGCTGAGCTAGTTTTTCAGCCTAATGCATTACCAGCTGGACAGACCTTAGTGAATCCATTGGGATTATTTGAGTCAACACCTCAAAATACCCTATTCAGAACAAGTACAGGTCTTGTGCAACCAGTAGGAGAAAGCTCTTTTGCAGCCTATTCGAAACTTTCTGGTGAATACGTATTTAACGTTACAAGTTCATTACAGAACTTATTGTCAGGAAGAAGACCAAATAACGGATGGATTATTGCTGCATCAGCTACTTCAACATCAAGTACTACTGGAGCAACAGGTTTGGCTTCATCAACGTATTTGCTTGCAAATGAAATCAGTAGAGCTTCATTTAATGCGAAAAATATTAAGCTTAGAGTATATTATACGTACGTAGCGAAATAGGTAAAATAGGAAATTTGAAAAATAAAAACGGAGAATCTCTTAAAAGATTCTCCGTTTTTATTTTTAAGGACATTGCTGAATAACTTAAAAAAGTCCTAAATTCATATTAACTTTGAAAAGCAGTAAAATATTTCGTATTCGCTGCCTATATTGCTTAATAAAATAATCTTTAATCAGAAAATTATGTGTGGAATTGTCGCATACGTTGGGCATCGTGAAGCTTTCCCTTTAATCATTAAAGGGTTGAAACGCTTAGAATATCGTGGCTATGATAGTGCAGGTATTGCATTGTTAAACGACGAAAAATTAAGTGTTTATAAGAAAAAAGGGAAAGTAAAAGACTTAGAAGAAAGTCTAACAACTGAAGACCTACATAGCCATATCGGGATTGGACACACTCGTTGGGCTACACATGGAGAACCAAACGACCGTAACGCTCACCCACATTACTCTGCAAGTGGAAAACTTGCTTTGATTCACAACGGAATCATTGAAAATTATAGTTCTATCAAAACTAATTTAGAGAAAAAAGGACACGTATTTAAGTCGGATACTGATTCAGAAGTGTTTATTCACTTCATTGAAGATATTCAAGAAAATACAGGTTGCTTGTTGGAAGAGGCTGTGCGTTTGGCGATGAAAGAAGTGGTGGGTGCATACGCTATCGTGGTGATGGATGTGGCTAAACCAACGCAGTTAATTGCTGCAAGAAAAGGGTCTCCGTTAGTGATTGGAGTAGGAGAGCAAGAATTTTTCTTTGCATCAGATGCTACGCCAATTATTGAATATACCAACGAAATGATTTATTTGAATGATTTCGAAATTGCAGTGGTAAATGAAGGAGAATTAACGGTTAAGAATATTGACAATATTCTGCAATCTCCTTACTTACAAACGATAGAATTGGAATTAGAGGCGATTGAAAAAGGTGGTTACGAGCATTTCATGTTAAAGGAAATCTTTGAACAACCTCGTTCGGTAGCAGATTGTTTACGTGGTCGTGTTAATGCAGATAATGGGCATTTAATGCTTGGAGGATTGCGTGATTACATGGATAAATTAGCGAAAACGAAACGTATCGTGATTGTTGCTTGTGGGACATCATGGCACGCTGGTTTGGTTGCTGAGTATATTTTTGAAGAATTGGCTCGTATTAACGTAGAAGTTGAATATGCTTCTGAATTCCGTTATAGAAACCCAATTATCAAAGAAGGTGATATTGTAATTGCAATCTCTCAGTCTGGGGAAACGGCTGATACTTTAGCAGCTATTGAATTAGCTAAATCAAAAGGGGCTATTATTATTGGGGTGTGTAATGTGGTTGGTTCGTCGATTGCTCGTGCTACGCATGCTGGTGCATATACACACGCTGGTCCAGAAATTGGAGTAGCTTCTACCAAAGCATTTACGGCTCAGGTGATTGTATTGGCTCAAATGGCGATAGCTGTTGCTCGTAAAAAAGGAACATTGCACGAAGATACGTTTAGAAGATTGTTATTTGAATTAGAACGTATTCCTTCTAAAATTGAGACATTGTTGAAAAATGACGACCAAATTAAGGAAATTGCAGCGGCATTTAAAGATGCTCGTAACTTCATTTATTTAGGTCGTGGTTATAACTTCCCAGTAGCATTGGAAGGTGCATTGAAATTGAAAGAAATTTCATACATTCATGCCGAAGGTTATCCTGCTGCGGAGATGAAACACGGGCCAATCGCTTTGATTGACGAAGAAATGCCAGTAGTATTTATTGCTACGAAGGATAGTTCTTACGAAAAAGTGGTTTCTAACATTCAAGAAGTAAAAGCTAGAAAAGGAAAAGTAATTGCTATTGTCACAGAAGGCGATAAATTGATTCCAACAATGGCAGATTATACCATTGCAGTTCCTGCCATTCACGATGCTTTAGTACCGTTATTATCGGTGATACCATTGCAATTATTGTCGTATCACATTGCTGTAATGCGTGGTTGTAACGTTGACCAACCTCGTAACTTAGCAAAATCGGTTACGGTAGAGTAGTGAAAACTAGATTATTAGTATTCAAAGGCTTGGAGTTTTCTTTATGTAGAATAACTCCAAGCTTTGTGAATTAATAGTGGGTTATATTGACTACATCCAATAATAACCAAGTAAATAAAAATATGAATATTTGAATATGATAACTGTTGAAATTGATAGACTTACCAATTCAATTGTAAATGCTAGAACTGGAGATATTTTACATACTGAAATAAGTCCTTTATCTCCTAAAGAAATTAACCGTACTCAAAAAGAGTGGAGTTTTGATTGGAAAACTGAGTGTTCAAAAGGAAATGTATTTAAACTTTTTATTGAAGGTAATCCTAATATTATCCAAGGGCTAATCAGTTTAATAGATCAAAAAGACCATATTTATGTGTCGTTGGTTGAAAATGCACCATTTAATATCGGTGCAAATAAAGTTTACGAAGGAGTTGCAGGAAATCTTTTTGCATACGCTTGTAAACTATCTTTTGAACTAGGCTATGAAGGGTACATCTCATTCCATGCCAAGTCTGAATTGATTGACCATTACATAAAAACCTTAGGTGCAAAGCGTATCAACAATCAATTGATGTATATAGATACTGTGGAGTCTTCCTATTTAGTTAATCGATACTTTAAAATATAAGGTGATGAAAATATTAAAAGAACATAAATCTGTTGTTCTGACCGTAACAGGGCAAGGGTTGACTCCCAATGAGAAATTAGAAATTTCAGCTATTATAAAGAAAGAAAAACAAGAGCGTAAGTCGAAAAGTACAGTCGTTCCTGTATAAATCATAATTTTAAAGAGGTTAGAAGAACCTTGAAATTACTTAAATAGCATCAGCTATTTTAATCAACATATTCTTATGTCTTCAGTTGTAATTGCTTCTATAGCAGAAAGTTTACCTGCATTTCTGTCAGAAAATCAATATGCCAAAATTCATGTAATTGTTGACGAAAATACCAAACGTCATTGTTACCCTTTGGTAAAAAAGTTATTGCCCAAACATCAGCTAACTCAAATTAAATCAGGTGAACAAGAGAAACATTTGGGAACTTGTGAGAAAATTTGGCAAGGTTTAACAGACCAAGAGTTAGACCGTCATTCGCTTGTGATTAATATTGGCGGTGGTGTAATTGGCGATATGGGTGGTTTTTGTGCCGCTACCTACAAAAGAGGTATTGATTTTATCCAAATTCCAACAACCTTACTCTCTCAAGTGGATGCTAGTGTAGGAGGTAAGTTAGGAATAGATTTTCATGGATTTAAAAATCATATTGGAGTTTTTAAAATTCCGAATACGGTCTTGATTGACGATGCTTTTTTAGCGACTTTACCCACGAATGAATTGC
>JARXAV010000181.1 GCA_029865665.1 Flectobacillus sp.
CACCCACTACGCCAATCGGAATTAACATTTTGCGAACGTCAGGTTTTGCAACGGGCAAACGTGCTGAATTGGGTAAATCAATACGAGCATCTACCCATGAACCCTCTTCTAACAAACGAGCAAAACTATGCCATTGAAAAACGGCTCGCTTCAATTCGCCCGCCAATTGGGTTTCCGAAATATTCGTTTCTTCTTTTGCTTGTTGAATAAGGGCTTCTGAAGAATCCAGTATTTCCTCTGCAATCGCATACAGAAAAGTAGCTTTTTGTTTGCCCGAAAAAGTCTTATATTGGTTAAATGCCGCCGAGGCTGTTTGCATTACCTGCTCTAAATTCGTTTCCATACAATTAATAACGTAGTTGAGTAAAAAGTCAAAAGTTTATGAGTGACCTTAGCTCGAACAAAAGCCATAAATGGCTGTTTTATTTTGCTAAATACAAAAAATCAAAATATTATGTAATAAAAAACAATCAAACAAAATATTATTTGGCATAAGTAGCTTAGACATTGAACTCTCCACTTTTAACTAGTTATTTTTATTCATTTCAATCCCATAATAAACATGTATTAATAACGCTATATCCATAAGTAAGTTCTAATTTAAAGACTTAATTCAAAATTAGCTTTTCAAGATACAATTTTAGGTATTCGTAGAGGTAGGTACTTATTATCAATACGATAACGATTTCTTGAAGACTTTTTTCTTAACTTTGAGAAAATATAGCACTCAATTATGGCCACTTTACGCTAAAACATTCACGTTTGAGGCTATCACGTTAATTAAATATGAAGTTATCTTTTAGACATACGCTTTCTACCCTGACTTTCCTTTTGATGGTCAGTACCCTTGTTTTTTCTCAAAAGAAAGAAAATACGACTACCAAAAAAGACGAGAGTTTACATGCACGACTGATTGAAGCAGAAGCAAACTTCACCGAGGGCATGAAATTCTACATGATGGAAGATTATGAGAAGACCATCGCCCCATTTGAAAAAGCCTTAGAGATTTCGCCCAATAATGCTGGAATTTTATATTCCATTGCCAATAGTTACCAAAAATTAAAAGATGAAAGCAAGGCTATTTCTTACGTAGAAAAAGCCATCAAGCTTGATTCTGAAAATCCTGCCTACAATGAATTATTGGCAGATTTATTGGTGCGTACTAAAAAATATCCAGAAGCGATTAAGACGTATCAAACCTTAATTCAGCAATATCCAACTAAAACGACTTATTACATCGAACAAGCGGCTGTTTATATTTTCGATAATCAGTATGCCAATGCCATTAAGGCGTATGACCGTGCCGAACGCATCATGGGTGTTAGCGAGGAAATTACTCGTCAAAAGCAAATGATTATGATGAAAATCGGTAAAATGGACGATGCCATCAAAGAAGGGGAAAAACTCGTAAAATCAGACCCCGAAGATATGGATTATAGTATCGAACAGGCTGAATTGTTGATAAGTAATAAACAGAATGAGAAAGCGATTCCGTACTTAGAAAAGATTTTACAACATAATCCTGAGAATGCTCAAGCTCATATTATGTTAGCTCAATTGTACCAAGAAAAGGGTGATATTGAAAAATGTAACAAGGAGTTAGAAATTGCGTTGAAAGACAACAACCTAGACGCAGGTACCAAAGCCCGTATTTTGATGAGTTATATCAATTCGGCAAAAGATGATAAAGCAAAAGAAAATGCACAATCTTTAGTGCGAGCCGTAATTAAATCCAACCCGAACGACCCTAAAACTCATGCAATTTTAGGAGATTTACTCTATCAGAAAGAGGATGTTGACGGTGCAAGAGATGAATATGTGAAAGCCGCTCGATTAGACAAATCGGTCAACGAAGTTTGGGGCAGAATCATCCAATTAGACTTTGACCTTCGTCAGATTGACAGTGCTATTACGCACTCAGAAGAAGCCATCGACGTTTTTCCGAATCAAGCAGCATTTTGGTATTTGAACGGAACAGCCTATTATCGTAAACGCCAATACACAAAAGCACAAGAGTCTTTGGAGGAAGCACGCCGTTTAGCCCCAGAAGGATACGAAATGACCGAACATATTCATGCTCAATTGGGCGATACGTACAATAGCTTGAAGAAATATACCCTGTCAGATCAGTCTTATGAGATGGCCTTAAAAATAAACCCTCAGAATGATCATGTACTGAACAATTACAGTTATTTCTTATCGTTAAGAAAGGAAAAATTGGAACGAGCAGCACAAATGGGATCTCAATTAGCCGAGCGAAATCCAGACAATGGGACTTACTTAGACACCTACGCATGGGTATTGTATGTAATGAAAAATTACGAAAAAGCTGGTCAGATTTTAGAAGTAGCCGTAAAACATAATATCAATCAAAGTGGTACAATCGTAGAACATTATGGCGATGTCCTTTTTCAATTAGGTAAAAAGGATAAAGCTCTTGAAGAATGGAAAAAAGCTAAATCAATTGGCTCTACGAGTACATTACTTGACCAAAAAATTAGAGAACAAAAACTTATTGAGTAGATTTGGGGCTAAAAAGGTTTCGAACAATGAAAGCCTCAAGAAGCAATATCCATCATAAACATTCGTTCCTACAAATTCGCCAATTCAAATGAATAAATTAGTAGTCAGTGCATTACTGTCAACACTCTTTATAAGTTCTTGCAAAAAGACACACGTTACGACCAACAATACTCCCGTAGTAGTATCAAAGGATAGCATTATCGTTAGCCCTAAACAAGACAGCATCCTCAAAGTTGTAGAAGTACCTGTAGTAAAACCGAGTAGCGACCTTGACGAAGATAAGGTAAAAATTGACGATATTGATTTTAACTATTTAAAGGCAAAAGCAAAAGTTTCCTTTAAAAGCCCACACGATAGCCAGAATGTCAACGTAGATATTCGTATGAAAAAGGATAGTGTCATTTGGTTAAACGTCTCTGCATTTGGTTTATCAGCCGCCAATGCTCTCTTTACCAAAGATGTAGTCAAATTGTATGACAAAATCCACGGAGATTATCAGGAATTTACATATCCACAATTTGCTGAGAAATTCAATTTCAATGTAGATTACGATATTATCCAAGCCTTAATTATTGGCAACAGACCTTTCAAGAAGAAAAAATCAAGAGTTGTTCGTGACAATGAGTATTACTTATTGAAACAACAAGATGACAAAGTGTTGATAGATAATTACATCGGGCAAAATAGAAAACTCAAGAAATTATTATTGACGCAAGAGAATACAAATAATAAATTGAGTTTAGATTTTGAGGATTTCACTACCTTGAATGAATACTTATTCCCTCAAAGTAGTTTAATTACGGTTGATTATAAGTCTGAGAAAGACCAAAAAATGTACCAGACCGTAGTAAATATAAAACATACCAAAGTGGAGCTATTAGATACTCCCTTGGAATTTCCGTTTAAAATACCCGAGCGTTTGTTAAATAAGAATCACTAAGAGCAATCCTTACGATTTAATAAATCCAGTATTCATCCATTATCATCGTGAAACATACGTCTAACCATACCATTCTTTCTAATACCGTAATAGGGTTCACTATTCTCTGTTTGTTGGTGAACAATCAGCAAGTAATTGGGCAAAAAAGGACTATTTCAACGACCTCGAAAAGGGTAGAATTAGAAGCGGCCAAACGAGCTAACCTTCAGAAAATTCAACAATTAAACTCCATTATTGAAAAAACGGAGCAAAGCAAAGAAGCCAGCCTCGGGAAAGTAAATGCACTTGGCGAACGCATCGTAAAGCAAAATAAACAGATTAGCCTCTTGACGGAAAATCAACATTTGCTGAATCAGGAAATTGTTGATTTACAAAAAGCCTCTGGCGAATTATCTGGTAACTTAGAAAAACTAAAGGCAGAATATGCTTCCATGATTTATAATTCAGCCAAAGTCAGTACACAATTCAATAAACTAAGTTTTTTGTTTTCTTCGGCCGACTTCAACCAACTAGCAAGACGTTATCAATATCTAAAACAATATTCAGAATCAAGAGAAAAGCAGGCAGTACTCATCCAAAAAACACGTGCCGAACTCTTGGCAGAACAACAGAAAATTCTACAACGTAGGCAAGAACAAGCAGCCGTTTTAAAAGAAAAAGTAAACCAAATTGATAATCTTGAAAGTTTAAAACAGAAACATTCGGATTTGGTAACACAACTTAGCACGAAGGAGCAGCAACTAAAAGTTCAGTTAGAAGCTAAGAAAAAATCGGTCAGTAATCTTGATCGTATGATTGCTCAGGTAGTAGAACGAGAAATTAAACGCTCTCAGCTAAGAGAACAACGAGCAAAATCTGCTCTTGAAAAAGGAAGTCAAAACAAAGTAATTACCCAAAAAGAAAATCAGGCAATCTCGATGAATGCCGAAGAGAATAAATTAGCCTCTTCATTTGCTTCCTTAAAAGGACGAATGGCTTGGCCTGTTTCATCAGGTTTCATTTCCGATCACTTTGGCGTTCATAATCACCCCATTTTAAAGCGTATCAAGCTAAACAACAATGGGGTTGATATTCAGACAGGAGCAGGGAAAGACGTTAGTGTTGTCTATAATGGCATTGTACAATCAGTCGTTTCGATTCCTGGAGTCAACATGATGGTAGCAGTACAACACGGTGATTATTTTACAGTTTATAGCAAACTTAGCAACGTTACGGTAAGTAATGGACAGGCAATTAAAGCTGGACAAAAAATAGGAGTCGTAGCAACCGATAATGACGGTACCTCCGAAATGAATTTTCAGGTGTGGAAAAACACGAGTAAACAAAATCCAGAACAATGGCTAAGAGGGAGGTAATTTCTACTAGTTAATTTTCTATTATTCAAAGATTTATACATAGAAAAGCAGGAATAAACTACACTTTCAGAGATTAGCTTCAAAAGATTATATAAAAGTCTTTAAAATTCCAAGAGAATTCCTAATTTTGCAATCCAAATTTATCTTAAATTTGCTGAGATAAAAGAATTTGAACGCTCGTTGTTATTCCTAGTCAAAAAACGATGGAATAAAATTTATCAATAATTACAAAACCGAAATGGCACAGAAAGACGAAAAAACACCCTTAGAATTTTTAGAGAGTCCAGAAGGATTACAACACGAACTTCAAGATGATCTTCAAAAAGTTCAAGTGGTTGTTGAGAAGAATAAAAATGTAGTATATGGCGTAGCAGGAGCAATCCTTCTAGCAGTTGTCGGATACTTTGGATACAACTACTACATGTCAACACAAGACGCAGAAGGACAAGCAAAATTATTTGACGCTGTTTATAAATTCGAAGCAGACTCAAACAAAATTGCGGCTAAAGAAATGGCTAAAATTGCAGACGAGTTCGGTGGAAACACAGGTAACTTGGCTAACTTCTATGCTGGTGTAGCAGAATTAAAAGAAGGTAAATTCGATGCAGCTATCGACCACTTAAAATCATTCAGTAGCTCAGACTTGTTAGTTCAAGCTCGTGCATACTCATTGATTGGTGATGCTTATGCAGAAAAAAAATCATATAGCGAAGCGGTTGATTTCTACAAAAAAGCAGCAGAATACAAAGCGAATAAATTCTTTACGCCAACGTATTTAATGAAATTGGCTGCTGCTTACGAAGCAAATAAGCAACCAAAAGAAGCATTAGAAGCTTATACAGAAATTACTGAGAAATTTGCTGAGTCATCAGAAGCTATCAACGCCAAGAAATACAAGGCGGCATTAGAAGGCTCTGTCTCTGAGTAAATTAGTAACACAGGAATTCAAAGGGATAAGAGCGACGTTCTTATCCCTTTTTTTTAATCTTAAACGAAATCAAGATGTCGTCAGCACATAAAAATTTAAGCATATTCTCTACTGAAAATTTACCCGACATTAGCGAAAAACGCTTTGCCGTAGTGGTAGCAGAATGGAACGAAGAAATTACAGGAGCATTGGCCAATGGAGCAATTAGCACCTTGTTACAGTACGGAGCAAAAGAAGAAAACATCATTCGTGTTGCCGTACCGGGCAGCTACGAATTGACCTACGCTGCTCAAAAGATGGCTCAAAAAAATGACATTGATGCCGTAATTTGTATAGGCTGTGTCATTCAAGGAGAAACAAAACATAACGACTATATCAATCATGCGGTGGCTCAAGGATTAACGAATGTGAGTTTAAAATACGACAAACCTGTTATCTTTGGTGTATTAACGCCCAACACTGAGCAACAAGCCCTTGATCGTGCGGGAGGAATCCACGGAAATAAAGGCGATGAAGCAGCAATTACAGCAGTGAAAATGTTGGC
>JARXAV010000202.1 GCA_029865665.1 Flectobacillus sp.
GTAGTGGTACTTTCTTGATTGGAGGTAGAATTGCCAAGAGCAAGTTCTTCAGACCACACTTTCTTCTTAGCCAGAAGTATATCTTCGATTAAAATACTTGATGGGCTGTAAATCAGTAGCTTATCTTGAACGATAAACGATAGGAGTGATTTTCCTTGAGGATTGATGATTTCAGAAATTTGTTGCCCTTCTGTTGTATGAGAGATGATTCTGAAACCAGTTACTTTTGTTTTTAACGCATTTAGTTCTTCTAAAAAAGTATCGTCGCTTGATGTTAGGGGAAGGTAGGTAACGGTTTGTAATTGCTCTTTTCCTAAGGGGAGAACCGCAAAATACATTTTTTTATTCTTAAAAAGTTCTTTGACCAATGATTCAGACAGTCCTAATTCATCAAATCGTTTTATCTCTTCGTGGAGTCTTTCAAAAAGGGGAAGTTTAGCTAATATCGTGGACGCTTGAGAATCATGAAGTGCCTCATTGGTTTCGATAAGTACAAGTGTATTATCTGAAATGAAATCATTAATCATCGTTATCGATGATTTTGAATGATTATAAAACAGGTATCCTACAATTCCAATCAAGAAGGCAATAAGGAAGAGTGAGGCTTTTTTCATACGGATAAGTGTTTTCAAAAAACAAACTTAGGTAATTTACGACTTTTTAACAAAAACATTTTACTCGCTGTTTACCCTTTAGCTAAATTTTTATGAGATGCTAAAACGATAACACACGTTTTAGAGGGATAAAACCTTTAAAACGTGTGTCGGATTAATACTCTTAATCAGTTAAGCAACTACACTACTGAATACTTTTTTGGTAGTAGCCAATGCTGAACCGATGACTTGGTGCATATCGTAGTACTTATATTCAGCTAAGCGTCCACCAAAGATTATTTGCTCTTCTTGGTCTGCTAAAGCTTTGTATTGTCGGTAGGTTGCTGTATTTTTTTCATCGTTAATCGGATAATACGCTTCCATTCCACTTGTCCATTCGCATGGATATTCTTTCGTAACAACTGTTTTGGCTTGTGTTCCAAACTCAAAATGTTTGTGTTCGATGATACGAGTGTAAGGGATATGAGATTCGGTATAGTTCACAACCGCATTTCCTTGAAAATTCGCTTGGTCTAGGGTTTCGTTCTCAAAACGTAAACTTCTATATTCTAATTTACCGAAACGATAATCGTAATACTCGTCAATATGTCCTGTAAAAACAAGCGTCTCAGCCAAATTCATCCAAGATTCTTTATCCGCAAAGAAATCTACTGACGTTTTTACTTCAATACCTTGCAACAAGCCTTCTGTCAGTTTGTTATATCCGCCAATCGGGATGCCCTGATATTTATCGTTGAAGTAATTATTATCGAAGGTAAAACGTAGTGGAAGACGTTTGATGATAAACGCAGGCAATTCTGTTGCCTTTCTACCCCATTGTTTTTCCGTATAACCTTTAATTAGTTTCTCGTAAATATCCGTTCCTACTAAAGAGATAGCTTGTTCTTCCAAGTTTTGAGGATCCGTAATACCAGATTCTGCCACTTGCTCATTGATTTTAGCTTGAGCTTCTTGTGGCGTTTTTACCTTCCATAATTGATAGAAGGTATTCATATTAAAGGGTAAATTATACAATTCGCCTGCATAATTTGCCAATGGCGAATTGGTATATCGGTTAAATTCTACGAACGAATTAACGTAGTCCCAAATGGTTTTGTCATTCGTATGGAAAATATGCGCTCCGTATTTATGAACGTTAATACCTTCTGTTTCTTCGCAATAAATGTTACCGCCTAAATGATTTCTTTTATCGATGACAAGGCATTTTTTGCCTTGTTTTGTTGCTTCATGAGCAAATACAGCCCCGAATAATCCAGCACCTACTATTAAATAATCGTATTGTTTCATCCGTCTTGACTAGCGTAAATTTTTAATTTTATTGTTCAATTCCCAACGGAAGTTTACTAACTCCTTGAAACTCTGCCAACATACTTTCAAGAGTTTCATTTTTTGAATAGAAACTTCACCCGTAGCACGTTCTTTGTGAACGATTGGGATATTGAATAATTCTTGTCCTGATTTTTTCGCCATAATTGCCAAGAAAATATTCGGAGCAAATGGAACTGGGTTTGGCAGTTGTGCTAATAATTTTTTCAAGAAAGAACCTTTGATTAAACGGAAAGGAATGTTTGAGTCCATGATGAATGTGCCATAAACAAAGAACATACTATAACGTAATACTCGTGTGATGAACAAACGGAAAATAGCATCGTGGCGAATTTGGCGGTGTCCTAAAATGAAGTCAGATTCTGTACGTTTAGCCCATAGTTTTTTTACATCTTCAGGAATAAATTGATCATCTGAATCCGTTTGGAATACATATTCAGCTCCAATTTCAACAGCTTTACGGTAGGCATGTACAACAGCGTTACCATGTCCGCCATTCGGTTGGTGTACGACCACTAACTTTGGATATTGACTTGCTAAACCATCCAAAATTTTACCAGTACTATCTTTAGATCCATCGTTCACAACGATTAATCGGGTATCTTCTCCTGCAAACTCAGCGTCTAAAAGGTTTGACCAAATTTTTACTACGTCAGCCATGCACTCTTCTTCGTTGTAAGCAGGCATGACGATGGCTAATTTAATGCTCATTAAATTGGATTTGTGGGGTAGTGAAGGAGTATTTACTCCATTTATTCTATTGAAAGTAGCAGATTACTACCGTATTATTAGTCGATTTAGGACTTTCCAGTGAACCTCTTTAGTAGATGTAAACTGGGATTTTTCATAATTGACACTTACTTATTTGGATCATGTCACGTTGAAATAAGTCTTTCTATTATTTCAGTGCAAACATTTGCGTTGCAAAAATATGCAATTAACTTTTAATTATATCAAGCCA
This sequence comes from Flectobacillus sp., assembly GCA_029865665.1. Next base: position 2,902 of record JARXAV010000202.1, read on the forward strand.
GTATCTAAAAATAATTATATCTTAATTTCCTCTTACAGAATCGTTTTAAAGTGAAAAAACTAATACGTAAAATAACGTTTTAGTTGATTAACAGGTTTTTCGATTAGAAACCATGATAAACTCGCCAATATGAACGTAATTACAAAGTAGTAGCATAACTGAAAAGTAACTAGGCTTGTCAGGCTAGGCAGGTATTTTGCCAATTTAGCAAGTATTCTCAACGTTGGGTGTGTGGCAGGGGTATGATAAAAGTTATAGACAAAGTTATGATATAAATACAAGCCATAACTAATCTTACCAATATAACTGACTACCGCACTTTCTAGGATAGTCTTCATCACTCCTTGATAACCGATAACAGCTCTAAGAATCAGAAAGAAACAGAACATAGAAGCGACTAAACGTTCTAAGACTAAATTTCCGAAGTTATAGTGTCCATTTAATACGTGTTTAGTTAGAAAAATAACAAGTGCATACCCTATAAAACTAAGAGCTAGATAGCTATTCTTGTTCAATTTTTCTAAGATAGTTTCTCGGTGATAGGTATGTAAATAAGCCATTAATCCTCCTAATCCAAAGGCATCTAAGCAAGTCGGCATCGATACATATTGCACCATCCAATCGTTTCCGTGCCAGAAAAGAGCAATTCGTAGGGCTACCGATAAAATAATCATAACCAGAAAGGTCTTTAAGAATAAACGTTTTGGTAGAAATAAAATCAAATAAGGGAAGAATAGATAATATTGCTCTTCTACTGCCAATGACCATAAATGGTCAATTACGCCCATCCAGCGTTGGTTGATAGCAATATACAAATTAGTGGCATATAGCATACACCAGCCTATTGTGTCTCTCACGGGAGGTACATCAAGGGCATAACATACAAAGATTGTCAAGAAGTAAATCGGGAAAATACGAATGCTTCTACGAATGATGAATTGCTTTACAGAAAACCAGTGACTACGTCCTTGTTGTTCGTCTTTGATTTTACTTTGGATGAGGATTCGGGTGATTAGGAAACCGCTCAGTACAAAGAACATGGTTACGCCCAAAGGCCCTAAAGGAAGGGTATTCCGTTCTGCTAACCAGTGGTCAACCAACACTAAACTTACTGCTATGAAGCGAACGCCATCAAGTTGTGTGAAATATGTTTCTTTTTCCTTCATTATGAATTTCTTACCAATTGGTTTTAATCGTTTTTTCTACTTTTGGTCGAGTGATTTGTACCGAATCTTGACAATTTAAAAGTTGTGTTTTTGTGCCTTCCTTAATGAGTAATCCGATGTGATACGTACCAGCTTCGAATTCATAATTGGCGATATGCCCTTCAAACTCTCCTATGAATAACTCTTGATTCAAAATGGCTTTTTTAAGGCTATTCTTTTTGGTATGCGTAGGGAACAAATAACTCCGTTTGATGGATTTGGCTACTACATATACGCCGTCATCGGCAGTTCTGAAATGATAGTTTCCTGTTCCTCTAACAATTAAATCACCCTGTTCTATAAAGCACTGGTTGAGCGTTGTAGTGGGTGTTTTACCAAAAGTAGGATGTAATAACTCAGGTAATAAGTAATCAAAAAACAACGGAGGGTTTTCATATTTAAAACCTATCATTGTGGGCTTTTTACCCGAATAGTCTTCAAATGTCCAATTATATACGCTTGTGGTGAGTCCTTTTCTGTGGAAGTCAATACTTGCCATACTTTGCCAGAAACTCATAAAAAAGCAAACGATACTCAAGGGAAGCACCAGACCGAAGCTGATTCGTTGCAATGCCTTATTAAGTAAGCTCAAAGAACTAGCATAAAGTGTTATAATGAGCAAAACGCTATAAATTTTGTAGCGACTTGTTAAAATTGTGCTGAAACCATAGCCTACTAAGCGTGTCCAAGCAACCATCACTGCCGAAAGAAGAATAAAAGTTAGCGTACACAAGATAAATACTTGCCAGTTAGCAGGGATTAACCAACGCTTTTCTTTCGGGCTAATGGGTAGGTTTTTAAGATAAACGAATAGGCTGAAACCTATTAAACACGCTCCTAATATGGCGGCTCTCATTACTCGATTCGTTAGCAGAACCTCCAGGTTCATATCGGCATAGCTTCCTGAAAAAGCAAAGAAGGCTTTGGTAAGATTTTTTAAGTCTGTTAAGCTTGCCATTGGAGTGGCAGGAGGTTTTTGATAATGTAAGAAATAAGCTGCTAACAAGCATCCAGCAAGAAGGCTAAACAAAGCGAGTTGTTTCCAATTACCTTTTAAAAGTAAAATACCCATCATTAAAAACAAGGCCACAAAACCATTTCCACTTGTGAATACGCCAATACTTATGAGCATCATAGCTTTGGTAAAGTACTCTTTTTCAAGCGATAAGAAGGCGGCTAACACAAAGAAAATAATTCCAAAATTTTGTACCGATGCCATTCCCCAGAAGGTATTTTCGTGGTGCAAGAAGGTGAATAATACCCACGGAATTGGTAATAAATAAACAAGCGAAATACCTCTATGCTTAAAATAGCGAGCAAAAATCCAGAGAATACCTAACAGAAAGACATTACCCATCCAGATTAAGGATTTGTAATTGATCGTTCCTTCGATGCTATAACTAAGTAGGAGTAATAGCCTTGTCAGTCCAATACGATGTTCGTTATGTTGAGCAAAAATAGCAGCTACTTTATCTGAAAAGTTATTGCTTGTGTAGTACTTCACAATGAACCCTTTTAGTCCATGGTCATCCACGTACGGAATATTAATTCCATAGTCAGCTATGTAAATGAAGTAACTCGCTATCGGGAAAAGAAAGCAGAGCAACCACGCTAATTTTACTATAAATGGCGTATTTTTCACAGAATATTAATATCTATATTTGTTTCCTTCAAAGTCAAACAGGATAATCGTTTGCTTATTTTTCTTTTTTAAAATCACTCTATTCGCTTCACCCATTGCAATTTTCTGAATATAGGTTGCGTCTTTTGGTAAGTATAAGTTTACGAGTTGTGCATCGTTATTGTCAAATTCATTAGATGCTCGTTTTATGGCTTTGGTAAAACTATTTTCATACATTGAGGGATACAGAATGGTGTCGCCATCAGCGTATGTTTTAACGATTGTCTGTGCAATTGTATAGTAGGGATTGGCGATTCTATCGTGTGATGCGGAATACTTCTGAGGTGCATCTCTGTAGAAATGAACCAGAATTCGAGCAAAATTATACGATTGACCAAGTATGATAATCACTAAAACGGCACTGAAAACTTTGTTGCGTTCGTAGGCTTTTATCACAAACCATGCGACTAAAATTGCCACGAAAGGAAGTCCAAAACTGGTATATCGGAAGTAAAAACCTGTCATAACCCCTGCATTATAGGCAGAAAGAAGCGAGAAAACAAACGGGATAAAAATGACTAATCCGCTAAAAATGAATAGTTTAATTTCGCCTTTAGTTGCTTTGTATAGAAGCGTCAAGGACATGGTTATCAATAATAGGACTAAGGCTACTAAACCCAATTTTGTTCCTACTTTTTCGTATAATCCATTTGTGAAAATGAAATAGTCATCGACTATCGACACGCCTCTTTTTAATAAATTACTCCAACTTGCTAAATCAATAAATCCTGCGTACGATGCGGCTAAAGCGGGATTATTTAAGATGTTTTTATATAAATTAGTAGCATCTTTAATGTATAGAAGTGCATATTGCCCCGGCCCAATGGTCATCCACAAGCCAAAGGGAACAAACATAATCGCATAGCATATACTTAGTTTTTTGAGTTTATCCCAAGTTCTATCTGTAAAGAGCAAGAAAAGTCCATGTGCGAACAGAACGGTACACGTTAAGTAATTTGAAAAAATGCTTAACAGGATTGCTAAGGTATAAGCAATATAAGTTCGTTTGCCAACTTTTGCATACAGCATGATTTGCAAGAAATAGTACGAAGCAATGGTGCTAAAGCAAATACAGGTGGTATAAAAACGAGCTTGTTGACTATAAACGATGTAAAATGGTTCAAACGAAGCCAGAAAAGCGGCAAGTAAAGCGATATAGTTTGACTTGAGGATGTTTTTGCCAATCAAAAAGATAAAGAGTATCGTTAATAAATTGAACAATACAGATACACTTCGTAATGCAAAATCAGAATGTCCAAAAAGCTTTCCAAAAATATTCATTGAAATTAAATGGACAGTTGCATTGCCGCTGGTGTCACCTCGGGCATTGGCATCGAGTAGTTCTGCAATAGTTTTAGGTTGCCAAAAATCTTTGGGTGTAAAGGTTTTGTCAGGAGCCATCAGGGCTTTTTTCCCACCAATGTTAACATTGCCAACCGCTACCATGATGCCTTGTTTTTCGTCACCAAAAATACCGAAATTACCAAGATGATAAAAGCGTAGGAGAGAGGCAAAAACTAAAATGGCAATAAGGCCGATATATGCAGTTTTATTCGACATTCGTTTAAGGCTATTGGGGTAGGAAACCGTTTGTTAAATTTCGTATTGACGTACAAAGTTAACTTTTTGTGACAAATTTAACTATTTTCTGACCAGCCTTTCTGAATTTAGCATATACAAAAGAAGTCATGGGGTTCGGGAAGAAGACTAATATATACTCAACCTTTTAAGTTTACAAAACGAATAGCGTTCAAGTGGTTTACGTTCAAAAGGTTACTTATTCGCTATTTCGCAAATCACTTTTCGCTTAGTATCACTATTTTTTCATAATCGTGAATTCAACTCTACGATTTAGTTTTCTGCGTTCTTCGGAAGCATTACTAGCGATTGGTTGCGTTGGCCCCCAACCTTTTGTTGTGACACGGTTCGCATTAATTCCTTTTGAAATTAAATAGTCTTTTACCGCCTTAACACGGTCTTCGGACAATTGCATATTTAACTGAAAATCACCCTGATTATCGGTATGACCTTCAAAAAAGATTTCAAGTGTCGGAAATTCTAACATTGCCTGTACAATTCTGTCCAAATCTTTGAAGGCATCAGCTTGTAAAGAGGCATCGCCTTGTTGAAAGGTCAAGCTGTTGAGCATTCCTTTATTACCGACCTCCAATGGAAGCAAATAGAAGTTTTGACGTATTTCTTTGTGATGACTTTCCGCTGTTAAATCAATAATATCGTTACTAATTGATAAATAACCTTTGGCAACAGGTACAAATTCGTACCGTTTTTGTAGGGGCAAAATATAGGTAAATGTTCCTTTTTCGGGAGTGAACTGCTGCGTTTCTTTTACTTCTTTGCCCGATTCATCTAGCGTAATCATTTCTAGTTCACAGGCAACAGGTTTTTTATCTGTCGTACTTAAAACACTGCCGGTCAATAAACAAACAGGATTTGCTTGTGCTGATTTGGGAAGTGTTAGTCTAAAAATATCTTCTTTTTTGGTAAAAGAACTAACCGAGCAGATATAGGCATATTCGCTAGAAGCAGGCATCGTAAAGTAGGCATCCCATTCGGAGGTATTGATAGCAGCACCAAGATTTTCTGGTTCAGACCAATTTGTCCA
>JARXAV010000211.1 GCA_029865665.1 Flectobacillus sp.
TCTAAAAAAAAGAATACTGATGCAGCCATCATGGCCATTGTTCCGACAAAGAACGTAAAAGCAACGTAATTGTCGCTTGCGATTTTCATGTGTTCCATTTTTGTTAAATTTCACGAGGGTGTTGCGTTACCACCTCTGTTAATCTAACAAGTGTCTATTTTTTTTGTTTAACTTTTTATAGAAAAAGTTAAATTAAAAGTTTGTGTACCAAGATATTATGTGCTTAGACTTGCATTGCCCATATAATAGCCTTCTATTACTTACGTATAAAATTTATGAGAAAGGCACATACCATTGCAGAGCAAGATTGCAAATCTCGACCAACGGCTGACTAATTTTATGGTATCCACAAATGCCCGATGGCGTAGGTTTTTGCTTGTCCACTAATGATTACTCGCTCATTTTTATTCTCGCAGAAAAGCTTCCCCAATCGTTCGGATACTTGAAGGGCGTAAAGCGTATTTTTATGGAGTCGATTTGCCCAAAAAGGAATCAGTGAGCAATGAGCAGAGCCTGTTACGGGGTCTTCTAAGATAGATGCTTGTGGGGTGAAAAACCGTGAAACAAAATCGGACTTATCGCCTATTGCTGTCACAATCACACCTCCTGTACCTAGATTAATTTGGTCAAACAACTGTCGGTCAATACCGATATTTCTTACCTCGGCCTCGTTTTCATATACCAATACATAGTCACGTGCCTTAAAAACTTCTTTGGGTTTGATGCTTAATGCTTGTTCAATATTTTCGGGCAATAGGTCTGGCAGAGGCATTCGAGCGGGAAAATCTAAGTGATAAAAATCGTTTTCGGCCACTACTGTCAAATCACCGCTGAGTGTTTCAAATACAAAGGTGTCACGTTGGTCATGTAGGATTGTTTTTAGGCAGTGTGCCGTCGCTAAGGTAGCATGACCGCACAAATCCATCTCAATTTCTGGGGTAAACCAACGTAAATGGATTTTCTCGCCTTTGTTCACGAAGAATGCAGTTTCTGCTACGGCATTTTCCTTTGCAATTTTCAAAAGAATATCATCGGCTAGCCAAGCGTCTAAAGGCACGACACATGCAGGATTTCCGCCAAAGATGGTATCTGTAAAAGCGTCAATTTGATAAAGGTCTAATTTCATGATGAAGGTTTTAAAAGTTACTGATGTATAATAATCCCTTTGGGATAACCCTGACAGTGGCTTTTTTGCCCTGTCAGGGTGGTCTAGTTACCGATGTATAATCCCTCTGGGATACCTCTGATAGCGGCTTTTTTGCCCTGTCAAGGTTATCTAGTTACCGATGTATAATCCCTCTGGGATAACCCTGATAATGGCTTTTTTACTCTGTCAGGGTGGTAGCTATATTTGCTGATTACAAGTCTGGCTTCTATTTAGGTCGAGATTACAAATCTCAACCAGCAGGAGTTACGAAGAACTTAATTTATATCTTTTCCTTGCGATAATGTTGTTACCATGTCGTCAAGCTTAGCTTTTTCGACGGAATTTTCGGGTAGTAAAGCTAAAGCAGCTTTGGCGTATTTTAAGGCCTCTTTATAGTTACCCATGGCTGATAAGCCCCTTGTCATGCCCACTTTTACCACATAGTCATTAGGGTTTTTACTATCATTCAATTTGAAAATGGCTAAGGCTTCTGTTACTTTTTTTGCCTGTAATAATTCCTTTCCGTAATTGTGTAGTTCCATTACCGTTGCTAAAGGAATTGCCTTTTGCATGAGAGCTGTTGCTTCGTCGGTTTTGCCTAATTTTTCTAAAAACTTCGCTTTTAAGCTCAAGGTCGTGAAATTGCTTGTGCCAATATACGATTCTGTAATGGCTTTGTCAGCCCAAAATAACCCTTCTTCCAAGTTGACATTTTTCTGTAAACAGTACTTTGCTGCTTGCACGAAAGCCAAATGCGTAAATCCTTTATCCGACCTTATTTCTTCTCTGAACGTATTTAATTGGTCATTGACTAAATCGACTTCTATCTTCATTGGGATTTTCCATTTTTCCCACAAAAGCGATAAAACCGCCGATGATTCTGTTTGGTCTGTAAATTCAAATTTTAATCGTTCTACCAAAGGCTGTTCTTTCCGTTGCTTTACAGTTACTCGCAAAACGTCTTCTTTAGGATTGTAATAAAAGCTTCCCCAAGAGTCTGAATTTTTGGAGAAAATAATGGTCGTTTCGTTTTCCGATAATGCCATAAATAAGCCATATTTCCCCGCAGGAAGGTTTTGACCTTCTATTTTAACATCTTTACTTACGCTGAAAATCGTATTTTCGTTCGCTCCTGCTCGCCACGGAGCCGCTTTGCTAAACCCGAATTGTTGGTCAATAAAACCATAGTGTGCGATGGATGTACCAAAAATCTTTCCTTCCCGCCCTTTAACGCCAGGTCGATTATAGAGAACTTTCACCTCCGTTAATCCGATAAATTCAGATACTGTTGCTTTGGTATTTCCTCCATCGGGCGGAGTGGTCAGTTGTGAAAATACCTGACTAATACCTAAAAAAGTGAATAGCAAGGCAAAGCTTACCTTTAGGAATACGTTTTGTTGCATGAGTTGAGTTGTTTAGCTAATTAGGCATTTAAGATACGCTAAAAGTTACCGATGTGCAATCTCTGTGGGGATATGATGGCATGAGGGTGGTGCATGAGCGTAGTTACCGATGTATAATCCCTCTGGGATATAACCCTGACAGGGGCTTTTTTGCCCTGTCAGGGTGGTGAATGGGCTATATTGGCTGATTACAAATCAGCTTTCTTGTGGTACGAGATTGCAAATTTTGGTTGGTGAGGAGCAAGGTTAGCGTGGTGCTTTGCCAATTTTATGATATTAGTTCTTCAAATCTTTTTCCGTCGCAACGAAAACAAATTCCAGAATACACGTGATGGAAATCAGGGAAATATCCAGCTCCATAACACCTTTTACAGTTTGTGTATGTTCCTATATTGTTTCCTAAGGAGTCAAAAATGGGTATTGTTTTTTCAGCGTGTAGTTTTTCATGGCATGTCCAACATAATGTTTGCAAAGCTGCTTCGTCGTATTGCCATGCTAATTTTCCTGTTTGATAATATGTATGATGAATATGTAATCCCTTTACAATACTCCAATCACTTTTTGCTGAAATAGGTTCATAAACACTATTAAAAGTACTTTCTGTAACTTTTCCTTTTATTCCTAATTTAATGATATCGATTAAATTAGGTGATAATTCAACTTTAGTGTCCGAAATGATTTTTAGTGCGACTATATTGGCATATTTAGCTGAAAAATCATAAAAGGCAATGTAGCTTTTGTCTGGATTAAACCCTTTTGAGTTGATAAATGCAGTTTGAATAGAATTAGTTTTAAAGTCCCATATTTTGACAATGAAACTATCATTATGTAAAATTGATTTTCCGCTTTTATGTTCTATTGTATTCCCAAATATTAGTCCACTATTAAATGTAGTTTGATAAGATACATTTAAACATTCGATACACTTAAAAGAATCTCTATTTAATATTTTTTCTCTTTTTAGAAGCCATTCTGGTTGCTCAAGTTGTCTTTTATATTCCATAATATTTGTAAAGGATTATTGAAGTAGGATACTGTTAGAACTAGTCTGTCTTGAACCTATGTCGTAATGATATTATGTGCTGGCATCACTACTAAATCTTGCTTCTATTGCCTGCACTGATTTTTTAGACAACATTGTTGGATCAGAAAATACGGACAGTGGCACGCTATACCAAATCTCTAAAATAATAAATCAGCTATTGACATTAAATCTCCATAATACCATAACCAGTTATTTCCGTGAACTCCATTTTCGTAAACATAGTATGCTTTTTTCTTTTTTCAACAGATTGGTTTAATAGTTCATCTATATTAATTTCATGTGTTATACTGTTCGAAAAATGAACTCTTGCACTAGTCGAGTCATTTTCGTCTTGAATTACTAATAAACGATTAGCATAATCCAAGCTAACTTGATGACCGTTATTTTTAGAGAAAAATGCTTGAAAGGGAACGGGATTATATTGGTCAAACATGCTATTTATGTTATTTTATGCTAATAAGCGTACAACCCCATACGCTCAAAAAATGATTTACATGGTATCACAATCACACGAAATACCTTCCCAACCTACACAAATCCCACCACACAACAAAACATACCATTATTATTACCCCAAAATTTATTAAGTGGCAAGAAAACGCCCCTACATTAAATCAACACGATAAAACATAGAAGCGTTATACTCTTCTTACTTCAAACTATCACCCACAAAAGCCATACATGCCATAGAGGCTAGTCCCCATTGGGCGGTGCTGTTGGTAGAAATTTTATCACCTTCTGTTACGGGATTTAATACCGTTGGGGCTTCGATTTGGTGAACTTGGGTGCTTGGCTTTTTAATTCCTCCCGAACCTTCTTCAAATTCTCGCCATGCTCGTTGAGCTAGGTTGCTGTCTTTGAGTCGTTTGGCTGCATAAGCGGTTAAGCGAGCATGTCCTTGTTTGAGGTTGAGTTTGTCGAAACTTGTTCCCAATGCTGCTTTTTGTTCTTCTTCGCTGGCGTTGTAGAGTACGCAATATTGCAACCATGCTTTTTCAAAAACAGGCATATTGACAAGGTCGATTAATTCAGCACAGATTTCGGGTAAACCAAAGGCTGAACTCAGGTGCGATGCCGAAATTTTAGAAGCAGGTTCTTTGAGGTATTTCCCCCTCGAAAGCTCCATAATTGCTCCACCTGTAAAGAAACCGTGTGCTTGTTCGCCAATGGTTTTCATACTGTTCAATAGGCGTTCTTTGATAGCAGGATTTTCGGTGCGTTCCCATTCGGTCAACCAAGCGGAGGCAATTGCTCCCCAGTCTGTTCCGAAGGCAATGCTTGCATACTCGCCTTTAGGGTCGTTTGCTGGGCCTTTTTGTCCAATTTTTCTTCCTGGAATAATGTCTTTCAAACGACGGTGGGCTTCTACTTGCTCACGCATGAGGTCGCCCACTCGTTCGTCTGCGGTTAGGTAATAGTAAAAACGGCGATTGGCTGCTGTGCTGATGCGTAATTGTTTGGCAGAACAACCCCAATGTTGGACATTATGACGAGACCCCAGCGGACTAAATCGCCCGATATGATGCACATCGACTTCGCCTGTGTGGCGTGTCATGGCTTCTGCCATTCTGAATACGTCGCTTTTGCCTGTTCGCAAGAAATAATACCAAAGCCATAAATCGGTGGCTAGTTCGGAGTTATCCCACGCAAAACCGCCCACATCATACCGCCAAACGTGTCGGTCTTTGTCGTAGGTGTGCATGACATCGCCATAATTCCAGAAGCCATACCAACGACGCTCATTGACCTGCCCTTTGTAGAAATCAAAGAAGAAATCCAGTTGTTTTTCGATTTTCGCTTGGGCTGTTACCTTTAAATCAGGCACAGCAAAACCACCGCCAAACAAGCCTACTTTCTCAAAATGACTTGGTGGAGCAACCAAAAGCGGAGGGTGCTGAATTTGTTCGGCAATATCCGCTAATTCTGTTTGCGAAGGCGTTGCTTCCAAGACCCAAAGCTGTACTTCGCTGGTACGGGCTACACCCATGGCTGTACCAAATTCGGGTTCGTAGTCTTCGTACGTAATGTCGAGTGCGTCTCGTTGTTTTTCAAAGGTATCTTGTCCCATGCCGTCGTGGTAAAAACGCAAATCCATTGCCGCTGCTTTGGGCGACCATAACCACAGCGTTACTTCTCCTTGGGTAGTATGGGCTTTGCGAATATCCAGTTGGGCAGGGAAACTTTGCCAGAAATTGCGAATACCAAAAGCCATCCCTCCTTGGGCTGTTCCCAAATAACCCGTACCGTTTGAGCGTCCACCAAAAGCCGATTGAATCCAGCCATA
>JARXAV010000046.1 GCA_029865665.1 Flectobacillus sp.
AAAGTAAAGTTGGATGAAACGAGTTACTAGATTTATTTCCATTTAACCTATGACTTCAGTCACAGGCTAAATGTTACGGGTTAAAACCCGTAGTCCCCAAAATACTGCGAGTTAAAACTCACAGACCCCATTAAAAAAGCCGTTTAAGAGAACTCTTAAACGGCTTTTTTGTATGTTAATCAAATCAGAATTCATTTGGAATTAAGTAATCGTGCAAAATTAGCTGATATTTATTTTTGTTGTAAAGAGTTAATAGCTAGTGTATTAAATCCAAAATCCAAAATTCATAATTTTGCATCACGACTTATGCCTCACGTAACACTTTCAATTGTTGTTTGTAGTGCGTTAATTCTGCTTCTGCTTTTTTGATTTTAGCTTCAACGTCTAAACGTAATTGACCTGCATTTTTAGATTTCGAGAAGAATTCTAAGTTATTGCTTAGGGTTGCGATGTCGTTTTCAACCTGTTGCATTTTACGACGAATATCGTTTTCCTTACGTCCTAAATCTTTCGGAGAGAAGTCTCCACGAGATTTTAACATATCTACTTCTGTTTGAAGACTCAATTGCTCTTTTTCTTGTCCAGAAAGTTTGCCCATTGAACTTACATACTTGTTAACAACAGCAATATAGCGTTTGTTAATGCTCTGCATATCTTTCTTCGGAACAAAACCGATGGCATTCCATTGAGCTTTGAATTCTGCTAATTTTGACGTTTCAGAACCTTCACTTGCTTCTTTTTCGATTTGGTCACAAAGAGCGACTTTTTTCGCTAAGTTAGCTTCAAATTCTTTTTCAACGTGTTGATTTTTAGCACGTTTTGCATCAAAGAAGCTATCGCAAGCTTTCTTGAAACGTTCGTAGATACTGTCTTTATCTTTTTCTGGAACGTGACCAATTTCACGGAATTCTTTTTGTAAACGAATTACGGTATTGGTTGCTTCTTGTGAATCGTCTTCACCGCTTACTAATGCTTCAACTTGTTCGATTAAGGTATTTTTAGCTTGAAGATTTTCTTCACGTTTTGCTTCTAACTGACGGAAAAATTCTCCTTTGTTGCGGAAGAACGTCTTAATATCAGCCCAGAATTTATCGCTAAGTGTTTTGCCCTTTTCTCTAGGCATAAACCCTTTTACATTGTTCCATTGGTCTTGAAGAGCCAATAGGGCTTTAGTACGTTCGTTCCATTCTGTGATAGATTGCGATTGGAAACTAGCAAAAGGCTCAACCAATTCAGCAATTGAGTTTTTCAAATTGAAAACCTGTTCTGTTTCCGTCTTTTGGATTTCAATTTGCTCACGACGTTTTCCATAAATTACGTCTAACGCTTCTTTAACACGTTGCCAAACTAGCTCGTTTTCTTCTTTCGGAGCTGGGCCAATGTGTTTATATTCTTCAAAAATTGCTACGGCTTCGTCCAACATTTTTCCTGTTACGGTATCTGTTTTAGCCGCTTCTGCAATTTTTTCAATTTTCGTACAAAGATCTATTTTTTGTTGTAAGTTACGCTTGCGGTCAAGTTCTAATAACTCAAAATAGATACTGCGGTTACTGTAGAAACGATCCACAAGAGCGTGGAATGTTTGCCAAAGGGTGTTGTTGTGCGGAGAGTTGATGTTACCAGCATCTTTCCATTCGTCTTGGATTTTTTTGAACTCAGCAAATCCAGCTTTGATGTGAGCAGGGTCTGAATTGTCTTTTCCTTCAACGATTGCACGTAAACGGTTCAAAAGTTCAGTTTTCTTGTCGAAGTTTTTGTCACGTTCTTTTTCAATGCTTAGGAAATACTTCGAACGCTCGTCTTTTAACGTTTTGAATAGTTTGTCAAAAGCCTCTACTTGACTGTCAAACTTGAATTCAAAACCTTCTTCCGACCCTTCGTTCGTTTCCTTGAACTTTGCCAAAGCTTCTGCTTTCTCAACTGATTTGATTTGTTCAAAAAGAGGACGTACTTCTTTCAGTGTATCTTCTGATTTACGGAACGAAGCTACAGATGGACTTGCTTGTACTTCTGCTAAGAGGTTTTCAAGTGCTGAGACAAACTCTGCCTTTCCGAAATTAGAATAATCTACGGTAGATTCTACTTCCGTTACCTCTTGTCCGTCGGTCAATTGAGTCGCTTCTGCAACGATAGCCTCGATTTCAGCTTGTTGACTTACAACTTCTTCAGGTTCGCTTACAACAGGTGTTTCCACAGCCGCCGTTACTTCTGCAACGATTTCTGGTGTTTCAACGGTTGTTGTTTCAAGCTCCTTTTGCTCAGTTGCTTCGATAGGTTGAGGAGTTCCCTCTTGTTGATTTGTTTCGAGTTCGTTTTGCTCGATTTGTACTTCTTCGTTAGTCATGCGTTCATTGTTCGGCTATCCATCAGTTAAAATTGACAGACTCCTATTTTCATTGATTACTAAACTCTTAAAAACCAGTGTTTCCCTTGGAAGATTATTTAAAACACCGCTAAACAGACAGATTCATTTTTGCTACAAAAATAGAAAAAATACTTACAGTATGTTCAGATACTGTTTTTTTTATTCCTACTACACACATCTTTTTATAATAATTTAGCATAGACAGCGATTTTGATGTGTTTTGCTTTTGATTTTTAGCTTTTTAACTGGGTTGTTTCAAAATACGTAGCTCTTTCGGATAGTAATTATTTACCCTTGTGGGCAGTACTTTCGCCCAGCCTAGTGCTTTGTCTTGATACGTCATCAGCGACCAACCCTTTGTTGGATTCTCCAAGACAAGGTCGTCTCTCCTCAAATAAGCGATGGCTTCGGTCTTGCTTAATTCATGGCGATGAATGGATTCTTTTAACAACGGACTCATCGCTAATTCATGGTCGGGAACAAGATCATTCCCCGCAATTTGTCCGAGGCGTACACCTGCTTTTCGTACATATAAATTTAGCTGAAACAACTTGATGTCGTTTTCGTGCTTTGGGTTAAACAGATAGTAATCATCGTTTTTCAAAAACCAAGCATACTTTTCTAAGTCATTAATCCATTTTGAAAAGATAGCTGTTTCTGTTCGACGATTTTTATTAGGTTGCGGTTTTACCCGTGGCGTTTTTACCGCCAAGTATTCATTTTTTGTCTTCTTAAAAGCTGCAATAAAAAAGCCTTCTCCTTTTACTTTGTCTGGATAAAAACGGTAGCCCGTTGCTTGATGCGTTTTGGATTTAGAAGGAGTTATTCCCCAAGAAGTCAACAGCTCTTCGTCTGGTAACACACAGTTTTTGACATCAAATTCAGTACAAATCCAATCGCAAATGTCTTCGTTTTCACTTTCAGAATAGGAGCAGGTTGAGTAAATCAAGATTCCGTCTTCCTTCAAGCAGTCCCATGCGTCTGCTAAGATACGTTGCTGACGCTGATAGCATAGCACTACGTTTTCTGGCGACCATTCTTCGGTTGCCTCTGGGTCTTTTCTGAACAAGCCCGAACCCGAACAAGGGGCATCTACCACCAATACGTCAAAATAACCTGCAAGGCGTTGTCCAATATCTTTAGGGTCGTTGTTACAAACGTAGGTGTTTAAGCATCCCCATTTGGTGAGATTATCCACCAAAATATTTGCTCTACTTCTGATAACCTCATTACTTAATAAAATCGAATCGGGTGTTAACAGACTAGCAATCAGGGTACTTTTCCCTCCTGGTGCGGCACATAAATCCAGTACTTTAAGGTCTTGATTTAATTTTACCGTATTTCTAAGGATATATTCGACAAACATGGAGCTGGCTTCCTGTACGTAGTAAGTGCCTGCATGAAACAAAGGGTCGAAGGTAAAAACGGGGCGTTCGGGTAAATAATGACCAAAAGCTGACCAAGGTGTAGCCTCATTGCTCGCTTCGTTGTACCACGCCTCTGGGCAGGGTTTGAACGGATTTAAGCGAATCGATGTAGGTGGACTAGCTTGGTTATGTATGGATAAAAAGCTTTCTTCCTGAAAGCCTGTGGTATCTTGCAAAGAGTCTAGTAATGCTTGTGGAATGGGCATCGTTAAAAATGAATAGTGGGAATGTTGGAGTTACGAATAACCCTATAAAAAAACGAAGAGACAATCGGGATTGCCTCTTCGTTGGATTAGCACACAAATTTAATCATTTTTCAAAGCTATTCAAGCATTGAATCACTCAAAGAGCTAATGAATTGTGAATTTATAGCATTGCCTATTTCTTCGTTTTGATGGTCGTAATAACCCAGTTTCCTACTTGTTTTCCTTGTTTCAAACCTTCATCTAGGGCAGGTAAGAAGTGGATTCCACCGTATAAGCGGCTGATAGATGCTTCGTCAGCGGCATGATAGAACGAGGTAAATTTACGAACAGGTAAGCCATAAGGAACTTCCGATGAATCTGGAAAAGCAATATTGTCGCCCAATACCTTGGTTAATGCTACAGATGCTGCACCTGATATAACCGAGTGTCCAGAAGTATATTCAGGGAAAGGGGGAGTTTGTAAAACAGGTTGCCAGTTTTTATCGACCGATTCGTTGATAACCGATTCTGGACGAATTTTTACGGAACGATATTTTTCATCCCAACACGAAATAAACCCGTCAAAAATAGCCATAGAAGCCATTAAATACGCCTCTGTAGTTTTATAAATATCTACCTTTTGTTGACGAGTTACTAAAGTGATAATACTCATCCAGTGACCACCTGGAGACATTTTTTTCGTTGCAAACATAGCGTGTCCCGTAATGTTCATTTTAAATGGATTACAGTCCCAGAAATTAGCAATATCTCTTTGTGCTTGTGTTAAATTATTGATGGTATTGTATGCGTGCATCACCATGTTGTAATACGGACTTCCTTTGGTCATATCGTATTTGAAAGGAGCAACAGGTTTGAACTGCGAACAAGTATCTAACGTAGCAGGTCTGATTTTACGCCAATTGGGTTCGGCTGCATCCATGTAAGCAGGAGGCGTTGGTACCCATGTTCCTTTTTCTTGTGTAACCGTATGACGAAGTCCACGAGTCTGCTTGTAGTTGTCCTTTTTAGAATAGGCAATCACCGAAGCTGCCACCGAATCACCAAAGGCAATCGAACGTTCATATACATCGTCAGGAATACCTGTTGCTTTGTAGTCTTCTGCTATTTTTTTCTCAAATGGTTCGTACACTTCCTGAGCAAACGTTAGGGTTTTGCCAATGGTTAAATACGCTCTAGTAGCAGCTAAGGCATAGCAATATTCTTTACTAGAGTCTGGTTTAGCAACCTTTTTGAATCCATTTAATTGACCAACCATCGACTGGTACGCAGGGTTTCCTGGAATTAGGGCTTCATACGCTGCTAGGGCAGAATACATATAAATTCTACTAGAAACAGGTGGGGCAAAAATATCATGAATGATAGACTCCGTTACTTGTAATTGCGTGCGACGTAAAAACTCTGGATTTTCGGCGGTTTTTTTCCACGAACCGTCATTGGCTTTTTTACAACTAATGAGTACACAAAATGTAAATAAAATGGTTAACAGTTGTTTCATGTCTTTGAATGAAATTAAGCTGAGGGATGATATTGAGTTAAGTGTGTTTCTTTTGGATTGCTCAAAGTTACTGAATATTTGCCTCTTTCTAAGTACAAATAATCCATTTCTAATTCTGATTTTTGTTAACTTATGAGGAAAAAACAGAAAAAAAACGTTTTTTTGAAACACAAATGACTTTTCACAGTTCTTCGGATATGCTTAAAAACGAAACACAATCTAAAAAGCACTTTCTTATTGTTGGTGCAGGACTTTCAGGACTTTCTTTGGCATCTGTTCTTTTGGAACAGGGGCAAGAAGTTACAATACTAGATAAATCACGAGGACTTGGTGGACGTATGGCTACCCGCAGGACGCTTGGAGGAGGAGTAATTGACCACGGGGCGCAGTATTTTTCAGCGAAGTCGCCCGTTTTTAAAGATTTTCTGGCAAATATGAAAAATGAGGGTGTTGTCACAAAATGGACGCTGGCTCAACGGAAATACCCTCGTTTTATAGGAACAGATGGCATGAAGTGCATTGCTCAGAAAATGGCCGAAAATATGCCTGTACATACGGCTCAAAAGGTAGTTCGGATAGAGGGTAGAACGGTGCTAACACAAACGGAGGATCGTTTTACTTTTGATGAACTTATTCTTACGATTCCTGTTCCTCAAGCCCTTGAGTTATTGAAGGAGAGTCAAATATTTTTAGAAGAGGAAGAACTACAGGCGCTAACTAAAATTGAATATGACCCTTGTTTAGCGGTGTTGGCTGTTTTAAGTAAGCCGACTTCCATCCCGACGGGTGGAATCATGCTGACGGATTCGCCTGTGGCATGGTTAGCCGATAATTTTCAGAAAGGAATTACCACAGAACCAACTCTTACGCTTCATGCTTCGGGAGATTTTAGTCGGACTCATTTAGAAACAGTGGATTTGGAAGAGGTTGGTAAACAGTTGCTTGACTCCGTTGGAACATGGGTTGAACCAAGTAATGTACTTTCTTTTCAGGTACATCGCTGGCGATACAGTTTAGCACGCCAGCGATACCCAAAACCGTTTATGTCTCTAGCTAATGGGTTTATCCATTTGGCAGGAGATGCCTTCGGTAGTGGAAATGGTAATGTAGAAGGAGCGTTCTTGTCGGGCTATGACTTAGGAAATCATCTCTGCGACCTTTCTCCCCGTCATCATAGCAGCGTTTAGGGACGGATATGCTGTGTAGTCACCACAACGATA
>JARXAV010000308.1 GCA_029865665.1 Flectobacillus sp.
TTTCCAGTTGATGTTATAGGCTAAATTAGTTCGGTGAATCGGTTGATAATTAATCGTTTGAAAACTACTTTTCATTAATCCTGTTGTTACATCACCGACATTGGTAATCGAATTATTTGTACCGTCGCCATCACGATCTAACCCCGAAATCAGAAAACCAAACGTATTTTTCTTATCAGCATACACGTCCATTCCTATACGGTAGTTATGAACTTTTACTGAAAAAGGATACATGCCCGAATTATCAAAACTTTCATTCCCGATAACTCGCTGAATACGAGTCAGTTCAAATACATCACGTTTATTGTAAGAATAACTAGCAAATAAGTTAAGCTTTCCTTTACGGTGGTTAATTGACAGGTTGGGAGATATTGCACTAAAGTAATCGTTGGCACTTCTTCCTTCGTTGGAGTTATTAAACACAGAACCTCTGTAAGTCAAACCAATAGAACCATTCGTCCCCAAATTGGCATTACGTTTCATTACGATATTGATAACCGCCCCACCCGCAGCATCGTATTTGGCGGAAGGGTTTTTGATTACTTCAATTTTATCAATACTAGCACTCGGTAAATCTTTCAACACTTGCGTCATATCGCTGTATTGCGAAGGTTTCCCATCAATCATAATAATGACCGATGCTTTCCCTGCAAGGGCAATACGGTCTTCAACCACTAATACCCCTGGCACTTTTTGCAATACTTCCATAGCGGTTGTCCCTGCCGAAGTAGGACTGTTGGCCACATTTACAACCAACTTATCTACTCGTTGCTCTAAAAAAGGACGTTGTGCCGTTACGGTCACTTCATTAAGCAATTTCGTACTAGGACGTAATTGAACATCTATCGTTTTATCAGGACTTTGACTGTTGAGGTCGAGCAAGCGATAGCTTTTTTCAAAACCAACCATCGTTACTAACAGTACATATTTGCCTGCTTGATTGGTTTCTAGCTGATAACGACCTTCGTTTTGAGTAAGACTAGCCTTAACCATACTTGAATCTTTTGCTTTTAGCAATAAGACGGTTACATACTCCGTTGGCTTTAACTTATCGTCTGTAATTTTTCCAGATACTTTAAACTGTGCAAACGATTCTTGCACTTGAGAGCAAATGAGCAGGGTGATTAATAGTTTGAAAAGAGACTTCATGAGGTATTTATTTATGTTGTGTTTATTGAGATATAGCCATCAAGAGTAAGATGCACAATTCTAATGCAAGGTTGCACCAGTATGCATCAAAACAAATGATAATTTAGTAAATGGTGAATTATGCAGGAAGAACGGTAGATAAAAGCTACAAAATGAACCTATCCCTTTATTTCGGAAGGAGCTTTTCCGTATTCTTTCTTGAATATACGTGTAAAATAAGAGGGGTCATTAAATCCAACTTGATAAGCCACTTCGGCTACAGAATAGGTAGCCGTTTCGAGTAATTGGAAGGCTTTTTTAAGACGAATCGTACGGATAAATTCAATTCCTGATAAACCTGTCACCCCTTTGAGCTTACGATATAGCTGCATATTACTCATTTTCAGTGCAAGTTCTAGGGCTTGAATGTCAAAATCTGGATTCGCCATGTTTTCTTCCACGATGCGAATTGATTTTTCTAAGAAATGTTCATCCGCTGTATTAAGGGTAATTTCTTTTGGCGATACTTCCGTTACTTGTTGGAAACGCTCACGCAAACGACGACGAGACGCTAATAAATTCGTTACCCGTACTTCTAACAAATTGGCGTTAAACGGTTTCGTAATGTAATCGTCTGCTCCCGTTTCTAGCCCTTCCATTTTGCTGTCGTTACTGCTTTTAGAAGTCAGAATGATAATCGGAATATGGCTTGTCTTTTCGTTCAGTTTTACTTTACTACAAAGTTCCACCCCTGTCATTTTGGGCATCATCCAATCCGAAATAATCAAATCTGGAATATGTGTTAACGCTTTTTCAAGTGCATCTTCCCCATTATCAGCTTCAATAATGTCAAATTTACCTACAAAAATATCATGGATATAAGCCCTCAAATCGTCGTTATCTTCTGCGACTAATATGACAGCCTTTTCCTCAGAACCGTTTACTTGGCTTACCGAAACAGCACGACTACTTGCTTGTTCTGGAAAGGAAGCCTCATAATCGACCGCCGTTTCTTTAATCCATCTAAAATCAAATGCTCCTTTAAAAACAGGAATGTTAATAGCAAAAGTTGTTCCCTCCCCTACTTTACTAATCACGGTAATATCTCCACGATGCAATTCAATCAATTCTTTGCACAAAGCCAAGCCAACACCCGAACCCACGTTTTGGTTATAACTTGTCTCAGAAATTTGATAAAAACGGCTAAAGATATTACTCAAATGAGCAGGCGGAATACCCACTCCTGTATCTTTCACCGCAATTTTCACCCGTGAAATATCGGCTGTTCGATTGCGGTCAAGTGTCAATTCTACGGTAATACTTCCATGAGCAGGGGTGTGCTTAAAGGCATTTGACAGTAAATTTGTAACCACTTTCTCAATAATATCCAAGTCGAAATACACTAATGCTCGGTCAATTGGGCTATTCAGGCTTAAACTAATCTGCTTTTGCTCTGCTAAACCATTAAACGAATAGGTTAATTTTTCCAGAAATTCGATTAAGTCATTTTGAGAAATTTCGGGTGTCAATTTCCCTGCTTCCAACTTAGAAAGGTCTAATAATTGATTGATTAGACTTAACAGTTTTTTAGCATTCTGATGAATCGTTCTAAGTTGTTTTGCTTGCTTATCAGGCAGGTCTTTATCTGAATTATCTGAAAAGAAACGCTCTAAAGGACTTATAATCAAGGTCAAAGGCGTTCTGAATTCATGAGAAATATTGGTAAAGAAATTTGTCTTTAAGCGATCTAACTCCTGTATCTGTTCTTTTTCTCGTTCCTGTAATAGTACATCTGCCTTCAAACGTTCACGAATCGCAATAGCCCTCCGCAACGCTAGTAACGACAATAAAATCAGTACCCCATAAATCCCGAAAGCCCACCATGTACGATACCACGGTGGCAAAATAATAATGGTCAATTCGGTAGGTTGTTCGTTCCAAACCCCGTCGTTGTTGGTTGCCTTCACCTTAAAGGTATAAGTTCCATCATTTAAGTTGGTATAGGTGGCTGTGCGTTGTTTGGCAACATAGTTCCACTCGGGGTCAAAACCCTCTAAGATATAAGCATATTGATTATCCTTCGATTGTTGATAATCAAGTGCTAAATAATCAAGTGAAAAAACGGATTGACTAGCATTCAAGGTCAAGACCTTCGTTTCTAAAATACTGGTTTTTAGGGGAGAATCTTTTTCACCTGCTTCCACCCGTTTATTAAAAAGTCTTAATCCTGTAATGTAAATAGCGGGTACTTGTTTACTTTCTTGCAAACTATCTGGATGAAAGACATTCAAGCCACTTGTTCCGCCAAAAAACATTTCGCCCCTTGCATTTTGGGCATACGCATTAATTAAAAACTCTTTCCCCTGCAAACCATCCGCTTCTCCGAAAGTCTTAAAGGTCATGGTTTGGGTATTCAATTGCCCCAGTCCTTCGTTAGTGGAGAACCATAAATTCTTTTTGTTATCCTCTAAGATTCCTTTGATGGTATTGCTCGGCAGACCGTCTTTCGTGGTAAATGTGCCAAAAGAATCGGTATCTGAATTATATAAACTCAATCCTCCACCAGCCGTTCCGACCCAAATTTGCCCGTCCGAATCTTGGAAAATTTTAGTAATCTGATTACTCCCAAGATTACTATCTCGACCTTGTCGATAAAAATGGATTTGGCGGGTATATAAATCATAGCTAATGACACCACTATTGTATGTTCCAACCCATAAAATCCCTGCTTTGTCTTCCAAAATAGCATTGACATGTACCCCCAACAAACGTCCTTGTTTATTCAGTTCTGGCGTGGACATATATACTCCTTTTACTTTATCAAAAAGCATCAAGCCATTACCCTGTGTCCCAAACCACATCCGATGCGGATATACATAAGAAGGTGTAGAAGAAGTTAGATTCGCCCCAAACCGTCCTTGATTATAAGGATAGCCCACAAATTTGCTTGAACCTTTTCGACGCAAATCAAACCCAAATCCCCAATAACCAACATACAAATCACCGTCGTTATCATAATTCAAAAAATTAACATCGTTACGGTTAAAGACGTTGGGGGTAATCGGGAATTTAAAATAATTGGTAAACGTGTTCGTACTTCTGTCTAACATTGTTAGTCCTACACTACTTCCCAACCAAATACGATCGTTGGTTTCACAGGCAATCGACGTTACTTTATCGCTCAATAGCGTTTGAGGATTATTGGGTTTATGACGGTATAAGGTAAACTTACTTTTGTTACGATAATGCACGTTGAGCCCAGCCTCCCATGTACCAATCCAAACGTTATTACTTTTATCGACAAAAATAGATTGAATCGAGAACGAACTTAAACTAAAATCTGAGTCGGCTTTGGTTTGAATATGGGTAGGATGCTGATAATCCTTTCCTTTGAAAAGTAGCACCCCGTCGTCTGTACCAACCCACAAAAAGCCCTGCCCGTCACGAGCGACTGAGGTGATGATATTGGCGTGTTGATTAGATGTACGATAAAGTGATTTGGCTTTCCCCTCCGCAATATCAAAACGAAACAACCCATTTCCTCTTGTACCAATAAGCAAACCGCCGTCGGTATCTTCTGAAAGCGTTATGATGATTCCCCCTTTGTCGGCTTGTCCTATTTGATATACTTGTGGAGCTTGTTCACCCATGAATTTCAGTAACTTACCATTGGCACAACCCACCCAGACATTACCAAAATCATCGGTAAATAAACGATTGAAGGAATTATTAGAAGATGGATTTGAAGCGATTCGTAGCCAAGAGGCTTCGTTTGTCAAGGAGTTTATAGCGAGCATTCCCCTTCCATAAATAGAAACCCAGATTTGATTTCCTTTAGCCTTTACAATTCCCGAAATCGGTAAGTTCGATAAATCATATCCACTAGTTGTATAGCGAATACGAGTAAATTTTCCTGTTGCGGTATTGAATTTACTGACTCCAGCACTTGTTCCTATCCATAAATTTCCAGTAGCATCTTCTGTAAGACAGGTAATTACACTATTACTAATACTGCTTGGGTCACCAATTTCAGAACGAAAAATGGTAAAGCGATAGCCATCGTAGCGATTAAGTCCATCAGTTGTTGCAAACCACAAAAAACCCTTGCTATCTTGAAAAGTAGCCAATACCGTACTCTGCGAAAGTCCCTGTTTCGTTCCGATTTTGTCAAAACGGTATTGGGCTTTCACCAACAATGGCAAGCATAGTAATAGGTAAATGTATGAGTTAGTGATTAATAAACGAAGATTCATAAACTTGGCTTAACAGGTCAAATTTATGAATTTTTTCAAGAATTTGAAGAAAAAACGAAGGTTAGTTAATTTTTTTAAAAAGTTTTCCTCCGCTACGGGCTTTTTGGGATAGCGGAATGAGTTAAGATTTCACTATATGGGTGTATAAATTCACGCTACAAGGATGCCCGTTGAATGAATAAAAAGGGATTACGAATGTGTTCTTTTTTATTCGTTAAAATGAGCGAAGCCGCCGAACGTCCTAGCTGTGCATGGTCAGTAGTAACAACGGTTATGCCACCTGCTAAAATTTCTTTTAACGGACTATCATGGTATGAAACAAGCCCAATATCTACTCCCAATTGATAGCCTAATTCCTGCGTAATTTTAATCGTATCGGCCAAATATTGTTCTGATAAAATCAGATAGGCCTCCTCCGAACGAATCGTTGTTTGATTTACTTCGGTATAAAAATGAAAATCAAAATGATGCTGTTTGGCAAATTGTGACAAGGCGTTTGAAATACAATGAGCGAAAGGATAGTTCTGACTACTGATTAAATTAATGCCAGAATACTTTTCCAAAAGTGGTAATGCTTGGTTCAACGCAGTTAAAATATCGCCTTCAAAATCTTGATAAACGCAGGCATACTCCCCTTTGATAAACTGATTTCGTTTATCAAGAATCAATAATTTTTCCCTTGGAATGGTATTCACAACCTTCAAAACATCCTCTGAAAGATGGCTCGAATGGAGCATAATCGCAATGTAATCATAGCGAGCTATTTTCTCGTTGATGGTCTTATCAAAATGCGAAGCCGTGCTATTATCCATCTGCTGGACATACAAATCTACCAGAGCAACATCTCCTATTTCATCAAGAAAGCCCTGATAAATTTTATCTCTAAAATCTCCGATACGATTAAACACTACCAGTATTTTAATCTTATCGTCTGTGTTTTTCTCTGTATTCACCACGGCTTGTACATTTGTCATAAGAGAGAGATTGTTCATGTTTTACTAAAATTTACCTGTAAGAAGCACCCGAAAACAAGGGTTTCAAACGAATGAATTTATTGCTTTTTTTACAGATTGATAGACTTGTTTATATACTTAAAGTAACGTCTATATTCACCATAAAATATCCTGTCTTACAACGCTTCTAAAGATGCCTTGCAAAACAGGACATAGACTTTTTGACAAAAGTACTTAATAGCGATATAAGCATTTTTATCAGACCTTATTTTCCATAAAAAATCACAAAAAGACCTCAATTTAGCCTAAAAATGGGCATTTGCAGGATTCCTACTACAAATAGCAAGATTTGTCCTAACACCTATACGCAGAATCACTGTACTTTTGGAACATAAAAAATTAGACTTTTCTGCAATTAAATTATACATTACCAATGAAATCAAGATTCTCTAACTATACAAAAAAATATAAAAAAGAGTTTTTAACGCTTTTAGACTATCGGAAAGATAATACCGAAATAAGTTTATTAGTTGGAGTGCTTCTTTTAGGGTTATTAATCTTGAAACTAATTCTTTAGAAATACCCTCAATTATTGATTTTTAACGACTGAATATATCCAAATTTTTATTCCATAAAATATTACCATGAAAACATTTGCTGAATTTACAAAGATCAAGAGTGATTCGAAAACTCCGAAATATCAACAATTGGTAAACGTACTTTTAACTGATATTGATAATGGTGTGTTAAAGAGTGGAGACCGCTTACCATCTATCAACGAAGCTAGTGAAGAGTGTTATCTTTCTCGTGATACCGTAGAAAGAGCTTATTCTGAATTGCACCGTTTAGGAGTTGTTACCTCTATTTTCCGTAAAGGATATTTTATCTCTGGACAATCAGCCAAGATTAAAACAAAAGTCTTGTTTTTAGTAGGTAAGATTTCAGAAAATAACAAAGCTATTTTCAATGCTTTTGTCAATACGGTTGGTAAAGAAGTTGTCGTAGATATTTGTACATATAATTATAAGAGCGATAATTTCCGTGAAATTATTTCAAACAACTTAGGCAACTATCATTACTATGTAATCATGCCTCACTTGATTGAAGAGACGGAGGAGAATATCAAATGTTTGAAGAAGATTTCGGGCGAACGCCTTATCTTATTAGACAAGTCGTTGACTAGCTTACAAAGCAATAATTCTTCTATTGTATGCAACACAGGCGAAGAGATTTTTAGAGTGATGCAGCAACACGTGCGTATTTTTAAGAAATACAAATCGTTGAATTTAGTATTGACAGAAGAGGAATATTTTGATTCAGAATTAATCACAGGTTTCAGAGAATTTTGTGAATTGAATGCCTTTGATTTCCAAGTATTGGATGGCTTACAAGACGAAGTTGTTGAAGAAGGCCACGTCTATTTAACGATGGACGATGCCGATTTAGTAGCGGCTATCAAATCGGCTCAAAGCCAGAAATTTGAATTAGGAAAACAAATCGGTTTAATTTCCTTAAACGATTCGTGTTACAAAGAAATTTTGGCTGGAGGTATCAGCATTATCTCGACTCAACCGAATCAAATGGGGCAGTTAGCTTCTCAAATTATTAAAGAAGGAAAACGTCAGAACAATTCGATGCCAATGGAAATGATTCTTCGTAAATCGTTATAATACGTTATTGATTAGTAATAAATGAGTGTGAATTGTAAGGTGTGATTACTGAGTGGCATAGACGATTAGCGTTTATGCCACTTTTTAATGCTCCTATTTCACAAATAGAATATTTCGTTTTAAGCCTTCTAACTTAGTTCGTTTAATAGGCGATTTTTTGAATATCGCTTTAAAAACATCTTCCGTAATTTCCTCCCAATCGTTGTTCGTAAAAAAAGGTAAATCAGGATGTAAGTTAAATAGCGGTTCTTGATGGGGTTTTGAAAAACGATTCCACGGACATACATCCTGACAAACATCGCATCCAAAAACCCAGTTATCAAACTTACCTTTCATTTCAATAGGAATGGCTTCTTTGAGTTCGATTGTAAAATAGCTAATACACTTTGAACCATCGACTACGTAAGGCTCAACGATTGCCCCCGTCGGACAAGCATCAATGCAACGGGTACAAGTACCACAAAAATCTTTTACCGCTCCATCGGCTTCTAATTCGAGGTCAATAATCAGTTCGGCAATGAAGAAAAAACTCCCGTTTTGTTTATTAATCAAATTACTATGCTTACCAATCCACCCTGCTCCCGAATGCATTGCCCATGCTTTATCCATCACAGGAGCCGAATCTACGAAAGCCCTACCTCCTACTTCACCCACTTCTTCTTGAATATAGTCCATTAAGGTTTTTAACTTATCTTTTATCACAAAGTGGTAATCTGTTCCGTAGGCATATTTAGAAATTTTCAAATCCTC
>JARXAV010000341.1 GCA_029865665.1 Flectobacillus sp.
ACGTAAAGAGCGTCACGAACAGCAATTGAAGCAACAGGCTGAACAGCAAAAGATGATTGCTGAGAACATGGAGTTTATCGAGCGTTTTAAAGGAACGTACTCGAAAACCTTACAGGTGCAGTCTCGTGTGAAGATGTTGGAGAAATTAGATATTGTAGAAGTGGACGAAATTGATACTTCTGCTTTGAACCTTAAATTCCCACCACCACCACGTTCGGGTAATTATCCTGTGATTGTAGAGGATTTGTCGAAAAGCTATGGCGAACATTTGGTGTTTAAAGATGCTTCTTTCACGGTAGAACGTGGTGAGAAAATTGCCTTTGTCGGTAAGAACGGTGAAGGGAAATCGACGATGGTAAAAGCCATTATGGGCGAAATTAATTTCGATGGAGAGTTGAAAATGGGGCATAACTCGATGATTGGCTATTTTGCTCAAAATCAGGCTTCGTTGTTAGATGGTGATTTAACGGTTTTCCAAACGATTGATAACATTGCGGTCGGTGATATTCGTAGCAAAATCAAAGACCTTTTGGGAGCGTTTATGTTCAGTGGTGAACATATCAATAAGAAAGTAAGTGTATTGTCTGGAGGGGAGAAGACCCGTTTGGCCATGGTGAAGTTATTGCTTGAACCAGTCAATTTATTGATTCTGGATGAACCAACGAACCACCTTGACTTAAAGACGAAAGATATTTTGAAGGATGCCTTAAAAGCTTTTGAAGGAACAATTATCTTGATTTCTCACGACCGTGATTTCTTAGATGGTTTAGCGTCAAAAGTTTTTGAATTTGGCAATAAACGAGTAAAAGAACACTTAGAAGACATCAACGGTTTCTTACGAAATAAGAAGATGGAGAATTTAAAAGAAATTGAACGTAAGTAGCTTTGTCAAGAAGTCTATACATAAAGAGGGAGGAAAACATATCGTTTTCCTCCCTCTTTATGTTAACTATCATAGATAACAGAAGTCGCATTCGAGTGATGTTCTGTTTAAGATAGTCGCCTCTTTGCTCTCATGTTCTTGTCGGTGAATGACACTATTAATCCACAAGAGTCCATTTTTGCTTCTGTATTTATAAATAATTCCTTCATTAAACAGTTGATTCAAAAGGTAGTGAGCTACATCGGGTGTAACATCCGTCAAAATAGCAAATTCCTTTTCGGTCATCGTTGGGAATTGTTTAAACAACTCTTCAGGGCTTAATGTAATCTCCGTTTTTTGAACGTTAGGAATAAACTTTAAAATTGCATCTTCAAATACCGAATACTCTTGAACCCCTTTAATCGTGACTTCCTCCTGATTTTCTCCCGATAAAATAAAGGTTGGGAAACGATTCACGCCATAATCTTTTACCATTTCGAGATCTGCATCGAAATCTTCTTTTGCCTTACCATTCATATCGTTCAACAACTTGCAAGTATTTAGTCCTGCTTCTTCGGCTGCTTCTTCGATATAAATCCATTTGGCAATATTTTTCTTCTCTAGGAAAATCATTTCTTGTATTCTTCTCAGAAAAGCAAGAGCCTTCTCATGTGACTGCATTTCTGCGGCTTTGAACGCAATAGAAGGAGGGAACGACGAATGCAAAGGATCTTCTAACCAAATTTCACCATTCAGTGGCATATCAAACTGTTTAGATACGTCATTCCATAATCGGGCTGCATCACTTGGTTTCTTGATGATTCCTTTTTCGTAATTTTCCCACGAAGGTAGCAAGCCACCCATTACGTATTGGATGTCCAGATAGTCGCCATATTCAAGCTTTAGTTTTCTAAGCACAGGTTGGCTTAACCAACAAGTTGAACATATTGGGTCTGTAAAGTATTTAATAACCACTTTTGGCAGATTTTTTGAGGTTTCTTGCACATTGGTAAGTGGTATTTCAATAGCTTTTTTATTGTTGGGAGTAAGGAATGACTTTTTTAAGTCTCGACCCAACTTTGTTTGTTCTGATATCGTATTAATTCTCAAGTCGTAAAGATTATTAAATGATTGTTGATAATCAGTGGTGTTATTTTCTAATTGTTGTGCAAGCACATACGCATCAATTAACGCATTGGTTGTGCCAGCAGACGTAAATGGAAGTGCCAAATGAGCGGCATCACCAATCAAAACTACATTGTCCTTATGAAACGCTTTTAAAGGGTCAAAGTCACGTGTATGCCAAACATAACTTTGAGTAAAATCATTTTTAGCCAGAATATCCTGTACAACTTGCGGGAACTCCTTCACTAATCCTTTTGTGAAAGCTTCTAATTCTTCGGGTGTGTATTCGGTAATGTCATTACGAGAGGTATCAAACTGAATATACCAAACTAGTTCATCGTGGTGCGTTGGAATAAAACCAAAAGATAGTCCTTCCTTGTCACTCTGGTATTTGGTAAATACCCCAGAATAGCGTTTAATAATTTCTTTGTCTCTAACGTTGCCTAATATTTCTTTTACATTGACAGGAGTGTAAGCTGTTGGTCCATGAATGGCTTCTCTTATCGGAGAATTGCCTCCGTCAGCACCTACAAAAATATCTCCGTATTCAATTTCACCGTTCTTAAATTCTACAGCAATAATTTTGCCATTTTCATAAATAAAGCGAGAAAAAGAACGATTAAATTTTAGAGTACTCTTGTCTTTTATCAATTCAAAGAGATGATTGATTAAATCGGACCTACGCATACAACGCCAAGGTTCAATGTTTGTTTGTATAACTTCCTCACCATTAGGTTTGTACAGGCGAAAAGTGTCTATTTCTTCTCCGAGGCAATAGTTCAGAGAGTTCTGAGATAAGGAGTCTATAATGGCATAGCCTTCTGTGTGCATTAAAAACGAATTACCTCTTGTGGGAAGTGTCGGGTTTCGTTCATTCACAACAAATTCTACTCCTTGTTTTTGGAGGAACCCTGCTAAAGTTAAGCCTGCGATTCCGCCTCCAATAATAACAATCTTCATAAAGTCGAGAAAGTGATAAGTAATAAGGGTGCGATTAAATTACTTCGGACATGGTTTAGTCTAGTACTTGGTGAATTCGCTTAAATGCTTCATCTAAGATTCCTTTTGATGTGGCAAAGCTTATTCGGATGTGGCCTTCTGCCCCTTCACCAAACCATTCTTTTAGTCCTGGTACAATAGCTACCTTTGCTTTGTTTAACAATAAATTGTGCATTTCACTACTGCTCATTCCAGATGCAGTAATGGTAGGGAAAGCAACATAGCAACCTTCTGGAGCAATGCAATTAAAACCTTTGATAGTATTGAATTGATTCACACAGAAGTCTCTCATAGCGTGCAAGTGTACTAAAAAATCGTTCAACCAATAGTCGCATTCATTAAGAGCTGTAGCAGCAGCAACTTGTCCAAGTGAATTAGCTCCATGAATAGTTGATTGATGCAAAGATGCAGCCATTAACAAGTCGTAATGCTCTTTGTTGGAAGCTATAACTGCTCCAATTCGAAGCCCTGCCAAACCATAAGATTTACTAAAACCTGTGACTGTGACGGTTTGTTTCCGTATTTCAGCATTAAGGGAAGCAATACTCGTAAATACGGATGGGGCAAACACAATATCACTCCAGATTTCGTCTGACAATATAATGAGATTATATTTACAGGCTATTTCTCCAAAAACTAATAGTTCCTGTTTGGTGAACACTTTTCCTGTTGGATTTAAGGGATTACACAAACATATAACACGAGTTTTAGGGGTAATTAGTTCCTCAAGGTGTTGAAAATTAACCACTTCTTGCTGAGGAATCTGAAAAGGAACTGCAGTAGCTCCAACGGTTTCAATAGAATACCTAAATAAAAAGTCAACAGGGTCAAAGACGATGGCTTCATCACCCGATTTCAAAAACGCTTTACAGATTACATAAATTCCAAAAGCGGCACTGTCAACAGGAAAAATGTAGTCTGGATTAGCAGGTACATTACGCCTAGTATCAAAAAACATCGCAACGCTTTCGTTAAATAACGGTAGTCCAGTAGCTGGACCATAGCTGAAATAACGTTCTCTCGAATAACGTGCAATAGCCTCCACAATTTCGGGAGCACAAGGAAAATCGGGATCCGCTGCGGTTAGCGGAATCACTCCTTCGGGAGTGGTAGCCCAACGTAAGTTAAAGGCTCTTCTTTTTAAAATATCCAGATTTACTGAATCATCAACAAACTTAGGGCGTTCCATTTAAGAATTTAGATTAGAGTTCTCTTAAGCAAGAAAATAAGAAATTGTCATATATACAATATTATGCACTTAATTTAATTTTTGCTCATTTAGAGTTAATTTAAGTTTAAAATAAATACATTAAAATTTATTTCCTAAAATTTTGGGAATTTGAGAAAATTGGATACTTTTGTATCGATATGAATTATAAAGAAGCACAAGAGGAATTTATCCAACTTTGGGGTAGCCTCGGTACAAATTGGGGAATTAATAAAGCAATGGCTCAAATACATGCCTTACTGTTGTCGATAGAAAACCCTATATCGACCGATGAGATAATGGAACAATTGAAGTTTTCGAGAAGTAATACTAATCTAAATGTCAGAGCGTTAATGGACTGGGGATTGGTTTATAAAAAGCATATTCCTGGTGATAGGAAAGAATATTTTGTGGCAGAAAAAGATATGTGGGAAGTAGCCTTTAAAATTATTCGTGAGCGTAGAAGGAGAGAGGTAGAACCCATTACCAAGGAATTGAAAGACTTAGCTTCTTTTTCTGCTGGAGGGTTTGAGGAAAAGAGTTTTAAGCTCCTATTAGAGAATATTGCAGAAGTTACGGACAAATTAAATACATTTGCGACTACGCTGGAAAAGCTTGATAAACTGAATATTATGAAGTGGCTAGTTAAATTCTAGCCTTTTTTTTAAATACAATTTCCTAAAATTTTCGTAAATACAATAACAATAAAAATATATGAAAAACGACAAACTTATAGGATATACGTTGTTACTAGACGCAGACTGCCCGATGTGTAACGTATATACCAAAGCTTTTGAACAGGCTGGTATGATAGAATCCACTACAGCTGTTCCGTATCAACATGCAAATGAAGACCAAATAGCAGGTGTTGTAATGGACAAAGCTCGAAACGAAATCGCACTGATTAATACCCATACGAAAGAAATATACTATGGGGTTGCGTCACTCGTACATATTTTAAGTACTCGGTTTCCGTCGATAAAAAAGGTGATGGAAAACAACTGGGTACAAAAGGTTGTAACGCATTTGTATAAGTTTGTGTCGTTCAATCGCAAAGTAATTGTTCCCACTGCGACCCAAAAAGCAGTAAAACGGTTTTGTATTCCTGATTTTCATTTTGGGTATCGAATGGCGTATTTGGTATTCGTTTTATTGATGAGTGCATACGTACTGTTTAATTATCTGCAACCAATAAATGAAAGTATTGGGTTCGTAACAACAGCATATCGAGAACTGCTTATTTGCGGAGGACAATTTGTTTGGCAGAGCCTAATCTTAACACAGTTGAATCGACAAAAACGAATGGAATATTTGGGTAATATGGCAACGGTGTCGTTAATCGGAACGCTATTGTTAGTTCCTATCTTATTACTTCAAGGGGTGCTAGTGATTAGTCCCTTTGCATTAGGAGGGTATTTTATGCTGGTAGTCGGGTTGATGTTAAACGAGCATTTACGTCGTTGTCGCTTGTTGGAAATAGGTTGGTTTCCCACGATTTCATGGTTAGGCTATCGCTTCGTTGTCTTGGTAATTTTGTATGCGTTCGCTTAGCGTATGAAAATAGTTGTAGCAGGAGGGAGTGGTTTTCTAGGAAAATCGCTGCAAAAACATTGGGAAGAGCAAGGGCATGATGTAGTTAATCTGTCAAGGAAACCCATTTCAAAAAATGATGTTTTCTGGGATGGGTTAACGTTGGGGGTATGGCTTCATGTGTTAGAAGGTGCTTCCGTATTGGTTAATTTGTCGGGCAAATCGGTAGATTGTCGATACAGCGATGTTAATAAACAAGAAATTTATGAGTCTAGGATTATCACTACCCAACTTTTAGAGGAGGCGTTAAACAGCGTAGCTAATCCGCCGAAACTATGGATTAATGCAAGCAGTGCCACTATTTATATTCATGCCGAAAGTCAGCAAATGAATGAAGAAGGTGGGATTATTGGAGATGATTTCTCGATGAATATTTGTAAAGAATGGGAAAAAGCTTTCTTTTCAGAGGATGTAAGTAGGATTCGTAAAGTAGCCATACGTAGTTCCATCGTGCTTGGGAATGAAGGAGGGGCTTTCCCAAAAATGAAAACGATTGCTCGAATCGGTCTAGGAGGATATCAAGGAAATGGAAATCAATTGATTAGTTGGATTCATATCGTGGATTTTTGTAAGGCTTTGGATTATATCATGCAACATGAAGACCTAGTTGGGGCAATTAATGTGACTGCTCCAGTTCCAGTGACTAATAAGCTTTTTATGAGGGAATTGCGGAGGAGGCTTCGAGTTCCATTTGGAATCAATACACCCATTTTTATGTTAGAATTAGCTTCTATTTTGATGCAAACTGAAACAGAGCTGCTGTTGAAGAGTAGAAATGTAGTACCAGAAAAGCTACTGAATCACGGATTTATCTTCGAATATCCAGTGATTCAAAAGGCAATCGAACATCTTATTTATTTGTAAAAAAGAGGTCGTGTAAAAAGCATTTGATGCCAAATACGATAGCTGATTCTAGCTTTAATTCGAGCGATGATTGCTCGTAAACTTTTGACTTTTTACTCAACCTCTTTTTTAAACTTATTTTCTTAACCCAAGTTCTCTTAAACGTTCATCCAAAAATTGTCCAGCAGTCATGTCTGTATAAAGTTTGGGATTTTCTTCATTCACACACGAACTCAATGAGGTTAAGTCCATGTCGGCACGAGGGTGCATAAAGAAGGGCATAGAGAA
>JARXAV010000069.1 GCA_029865665.1 Flectobacillus sp.
ACTAATTCTAACGCATAGTTTATAAATTTGTACTCTATTTTATGGAGTTTGTTGTCAAGCAAAACTTTAAAAGACTAATCAAATGTTTAATATTCAAGATATTCTATTAACAACTTTTCAGAAATTAATCACGCAGTTACAAGAGTTTGTACCTAATCTTGTAGGGGCAATTATATTACTGTTAGTTGGTTCTTTTGCAGCTAAGTTTGTCACCAAGCTATTGAAAACTGCTTTGGAAAAATCAGGCTTTGATAAGTTGGGAGAAAAACTCAATCAGATTGATGCAATTAAAAAAATGGGTGAGGTTAAGTTAAGTGTTATTATTTCTAAGACACTTTATTATTTCATCTTACTTGTTTTTGTAACCGCTGCAACGGAAAAGTTAGGGATGAAAGTGCTGACGGATATGGTTGCTTCTTTAGTAAACTTAATTCCTAAATTAATCGCATCAGCCTTAATGCTTTTCGCAGGTGTAATGATTGCAGATGCTCTTAAAAATGCAGTGTTAGGTATCTGTAAATCACTCAAGATTGAATCGGGTAAGCTATTAGGAAGTATCGTCTTTGCTTTCTTTTTAGTAATTGCATTAATTGCTGCCTTAAAACAAGCTGGAATTGAAACAAGTTTGTTAGAATCAAGCTTTAATTTACTAATTGGTGGAATTATTTTTGCTTTTGCAGTAGGATATGGCATGGCATCACGTGACGTTTTAGCTAATATTCTGTCTAACTTCTACAGTAAGACAAAATTCAAAGAAGGGCAGATAATTGCTATCAATGGTATAAAGGGCGAAGTCGTTGCGATAGATACAACTTCTATTACGTTAAAAACAGAAGAAAGTCTTTCTGTTTTCCCGATGAGCTTCTTGCAAAACCAACGAGTTGAAATATTTAATTAATAGCTTTGACGTAATTACAAGAACATTGCTAGTATTCTAAATAGTAAACATTTTGACTCAAATGAAGTAGTAATATTTTCTACTCTAAACTTTGTGTGTCATTACTTAAACCTTCAAAAATCATACAGTCAAAATGAAAAAACATTCTATTTTACTTGCTACTGCTTTGTCTTGTTTAATGTCAGTAGGCACCTTTGCTCAAGAAACAAAAAAAGATACGGTTTCTTATTGGAAAAAAGCTACCTCAATGGGTGCTACGTTTAATCAGGCAAGTTTTAACGATTCTTGGGCTGCTACACAAGGTTCTAAAGGATCTGTGGGGCTAAACTTATTTTATAATACTAAGGGCGAGTATAATAAAGACAAAGTAAACTGGGTAAATGATTTACAGTTACAGTACGGTTTGCTAGACAATGGTAGTGGAATGAGAAAGACGATTGATCGTATTTTCTTTGATAGTAAAATTGGACATAAGATTTCTAAGACTTGGTTGGTTTACGGTAACGTCAACGTGCAGTCTCAATTTACGAAAGGGTATAACTATGGTGCAGGAGCTAAGGATGTAAATGGTAATGCAACTGATTTGTTAGTTTCAAATTTATTTGCTCCTGGATACATTACTGAATCGGTGGGTTTAGAATGGAAGCCAAACACGGTATTTAATATGACTTTTGCTCCTGGAGCAGTGCGTCAAACTATTGTTGCTGATAAAACGATTAACTATGATGCTAATGGTTTAGCGTATGGTGTGGATGTGAAAAATGGAAAAACGCTTAGAAATGAAGTGGCTATCTTACAAATTGTAGCGAACTATAATAAAGACATTGCTAAAAATGTTAATCTAAAACTTCGTTATCAGCTTTTTGCAAATTATCAAGACTTAGCGGCTATGGATAGTCGTTTGGATGCTAAGTTTACCGCAAAAATTAATAAGTATTTAAGTACAACCTTCGATTTCATTGCAATCTATGATCAAGACCAAATTGCTCGATTACAAACAGCACAAAATCTTGGTGTAGGTTTATTATATAGCTTTTAATTTTCTATCTATTCACACTTGTTAAATCCGCTTAGTCTTATGTTAAAAGAATTCAAACAATTTATTTCTCAAGGCAATGTCCTTGATTTAGCTGTTGGTGTTATCATTGCTGGTGCATTCGGTAAAATCACAACTGCTTTAGTTGATGGTATCATTATGCCAATCGTTGGTATTTTCCTTGGAGGAATTGACTTCAAATCATTAATGGTTGAAGTGGGGTCTGCTAAGGTTATGTACGGTAATTTTATTCAAACAGTAGTAGATTTCTTGGTAGTTGCGTACATTGTATTCTTAATTGTGAAGGCTGCCAACAAAGCAGGTGTAGCAAAAAAAGAAGCATAAAAATAGCTTTTAAGTAAAATAGAAAAGTCCATAGCTGATAACTATGGACTTTTTTATTTTTAGTCCAAAAAATGAATTAGTTTTGAGGTCAGAATCATATCTGAATAGGATAATCCACTAATTTTTCGGAAAATAGGAAAGAGAACAAATTTGTAAATGGAAAAGATCGTAATTTTAGGAGGTGGCGAAAGTGGTGTAGGGGCTGCACTTTTGGCAAAAGCAAAAGGATTTGACGTATTTTTATCGGATAAAGCTCCCATATCTGAACAGTATAAGGCTGTGTTGGAACACGCTGGCATTCCATACGAAGAGGGACAACATAACGAGGAGTTTATCCTCGATGCGGATGTGATTATTAAAAGCCCTGGAATTCCTGATAAGGTTGAATTAATCAAAAAGCTAAAGTCTTTACGAAAACCCATTATTTCAGAAATTGAATTTGCGGCTCGTTATACAAAAGCAAAAATCGTAGCCATTACGGGGAGTAATGGAAAAACTACCACCACTTTATTGACCTATCATTTACTCAAAAATGCGGGTCTAAATGTGGGTTTAGCAGGAAATATTGGCGAAAGCTTTGCCAAGCAAGTAATTGAAGATACCTTCGATTATTTTGTATTGGAGCTAAGTAGCTTTCAATTAGATAACTGTTTTGAATTTAAAGCAGATATTGCGGTATTATTAAATATCACGCCAGATCACTTAGATCGTTACGATTATAAATTTGAGAATTATGTAGCGTCAAAGTTTAGAGTTGTACAGAATATGACAAAGGCTGATGATTTCATCTTTTATCAAGAAAGTGAAGCACTGGCTACCGAATTAGCAGCTCGACATATTGAGGTAAATCAGTTACCTGTATCACTTGAGACGCAAGTAAATCAAGGAGCATTTCTTGAAAATGGACAATTAACGGTTCAGTATAAAGGCGAACAGTTTACGTTTTCACAAGATGAACTACCTATTAAAGGCTCTCATAATGCGATTAACGCCATGACAGCCATTCTAGTCGCTAAAGCCATTGGAGTTGACAATGAGCTAATCACAACAGGTTTAAAAAGCTTTACGAGTGTAGAACATCGATTAGAACCAGCGGGGGAAATTGAGGGCGTATTGTACGTAAATGATTCAAAGGCAACCAATGTTGATTCCGTTTTTTATGCACTTGGAAGTTTCGATAATCCGATTGTATTAATTATGGGCGGGGTCGATAAAGGAAACGACTACAGCCAAATTGAGGAGTTAGTGAAGCAAAAGGTGAAAGCTCTGATTTGTATGGGAGTAGATAATCATAAATTATTGGATTATTTTGAAAAAATAGTGCCATTAATTTTCGATATTCACGATATAAAATCGGCATTAGCTATGGCTAAAGACATTGCAACAGAAGGAGATGTAGTTTTGTTATCGCCAGCATGTGCAAGTTTTGATTTATTTAAAAATTACGAAGATAGAGGTCGTCAATTTAAGGCGATTGTAAATGAGTTGAACCAAAAATAGATGATGGTTAGTATTTCGACTTGGATAAAAGAAAATCTGAAGGGAGATTATCAAATTTGGACTTTAGTCGCTGCTTTTTCACTAATTAGTATTGTCGTAGTGTTTAGTGCGACGGGAAAAATGGCAATTATGTCGAACGGAGGAACGCTTTCTTTTCTTTTTAAACATAGTTCTTTGGTGATTATGGGTTTGGTAACGATGTACTTTTTTCATCAGATTGATTACCACAAATATGCCCAGTTTTCGAATGTGGGGGTAATTCTCTCCATTTTAATGTTAATTTATACCTACAAGTATGGGGTATCTATTAACGATGCACGACGTTGGTTGCGTTTGCCTTTAATCGGTATGACCTTTATGCCATCCGATTTAGCGAAACTTTCTTTAATTAGTAATTTGGCAGCCATGCTCGCCAAACGTCAGCACGTACAATATGCGATTCAAGAGCTATGGCCTATGATTATCAAAATCATTTTGATATGTGCTTGTATTGCCTTGACGAACGTTTCGACAGCAGTTTTGTTATTTTTAACCTGCTTTTTGCTGATGTATTTTGGGCGTGTACCAACTGAATATTTAGCCGTTTTGATTGCGGGTATTTTTTTAGCAGCCTCTTTGTTAGTAATGACAGGAACAGGAAGCCGTATTAAAACTGCAAGAAGTCGTATAACCAATTATGTTCAAGGAATTAAGGGTAAAAAAGAAAAGGATGCCGACAAACAGTCGAGCTATCAAATTGACCGAAGTTTTTATGCCATCGCTAATGGCGGATTATTCGGTAAAGGCCCAGGAAGAAGCCAACAGCGTTATTTCTTATCTCAGGCGGATTCTGACTTTGTTTATGCCATTATTATTGAAGAATGGGGCTTTATTGGAGGATTTACCGTTTTGTGTATGTACCTCTGGTTGCTCTATCGAGGAATGAAAGCCGTCGATAGCTCTGGACGAGCCTTTGGTGGCTTACTATCGGCAGGTTTGACCTTTAGTTTGGTGATTCAAGCCCTTGTAAATATGGGGGTGGCGACGGGTTTAGGCCCCGTAACTGGACAGCCTTTACCCATGTTAAGTATGGGGGGGAGTTCCTTGATTTTTACAGGGATGACTGTGGGCATTATTATTGCCGTTAGTCGAGATAAAGTTGAAGATTCTGTTTTTGCATAATAATATAATCATACATTGAAAGCACCCAAAGTAATTATTTCTGGCGGAGGAACAGGCGGACATATTTATCCAGCCATTGCCATTGCCAATGCCTTAAAAGAGATTAATCCCGCTATTGAAGTACTTTTTGTAGGTGCTGAGGGAAAAATGGAAATGGAAAAAGTTCCTAAGGCGGGCTATCCAATTATTGGATTACCCATTGCTGGAATTAACCGTTCGAGCTTAGTGGCTAACTTTTCATTTCCACAAAAACTAATTAGAAGTTATACCAAAGCGAAAGGAATTTTAGATGATTTCAAGCCTGATGTTGCCGTTGGGGTAGGGGGCTATGCTTCTGGTCCTTTGTTATTGGCGGCTTCGATGAATGGAATTCCGTTCTTGATTCAGGAACAAAACTCATACGCTGGGGTTACGAATAAATTTTTGTCAAAAAATGCCAAGAAAATCTGTGTAGCATATCCGAACATGGATACGTTTTTTGCAAAAGATAAAATCTTAATGACGGGAAATCCTGTTCGTAAAGATATTTTGGAAGTTGCCTCGAAGCGTTCGCAAGCATTGGCTCATTTTGGCTTGAGTGCTGATAAGAAAACGGTATTGGTTATCGGCGGTAGTCAGGGAGCAAGAACCATTAACGAAGCCATTGATGGCGGTTTAACTACCCTTGTAAATGCCGGTTATCAGGTAGTTTGGCAAACGGGAAAATTGTATATCGACCGTGCCAAAACGGCTGCTGAGATTTTCAAAGGACAAGTTTTTGTATCCGATTTTATTTATGAAATGGATTTGGCTTATGCCGTTGCCGATGTGGTAGTTTCGAGAGCTGGAGCATTGTCGGTTTCTGAAATTTGTTTGGCTGCCAAGCCTGCTATTTTAGTGCCATTGCCAACCGCTGCCGAAGATCATCAAACCCAAAATGCCATGAGTTTGGTCAATTGCAAAGCTGCGGTATTAGTAAAGGACAAAGAAGCTAGAGAAGAATTGGTCAAAGAAACCATCACATTACTGCAAGATGTTGATTTACAATATATCTTGAGCCAAAATATCAAGCAATTAGCCAAGCCAGATGCCGCTCGTGAAATTGCTGAACAAGTCCTTAAACTGGTGAAATAACCTTAAATACTCAAATGCTCAACGTAGCCATTATTGGTTTTGGTTTGTCTGGAAGATACTTACAAGCCCCTTTTATTGTAGCGAACCCGAACTATTGTTTAAAGACAATTGTAACGAGTAATTCGCTTGTTAAAGAGATTTATCCGAACGTAACGCAGCAGTCAACGTTAGAGGAGGTTTTGGCTGATGATACCATTGATTTGGTTAGTATTGCTTCGCCCAATGCAACCCATTTTGAGTATGCAAAACGTACGTTGTTGGCAGGAAAGCACGTGTTAGTGGAAAAACCGATTGCCTCAACCGCTGCGGAAGTGGAAGAATTAATTGAACTTGCTAAAAAGCAAGGGAAGGTTTTGGCAGTGTTTCAAAATCGTCGCTTTGATAGTGATTTTATGACTGTCCAAAAGGTGCTAAAAAATGATTTTCTAGGAGATTTAGTTAGTTTTGAAGCTCATTTTGATCG
This sequence comes from Flectobacillus sp., assembly GCA_029865665.1. The sequence goes on from JARXAV010000069.1 coordinate 6,517, forward strand.
TCATAAGCCAGCTTTGAATCCTAAGAAATGGAAAGAAGAAATCGCTCCTGCAAGTGGATTAATTTATGATTTAGGACCACATTTAATAGACCAAGTAGTCGCACTTTTTGGTGAACCTAAGCAGGTTTGGGGGCAAACCTATTGCGAACGAGAAGGCTCTCAAATAGATGATGCTTTCGATATATTTTTAGACTATGGTCGCTTGAAAGTACGCCTAAAAGCGAGTTTATTAGTGAGAGAAGAAGGTCCTCGTTATATGCTTCATGGTACAAAAGGCTCTTTTGTGAAATACGGGATTGATGTTCAAGAAGATCACCTTAAAGCAGGAATGCAACCAAAGGACGCTGGTTTTGGTGTTGAACCCCGCAAACAATGGGGTATTTTGAACACTGAAATAGGCGGTTGCCATATTGATGGACGAATAGAAACAGAAACGGGAAATTGGGGGATTTTATTCCAAAATTTGTTTGAGGCCATTACGGAAAATCAACCTTTATTGATTTCCTTAGAGGAGGTCTTGATTCAAATGAGAATTATAGAACTTGTTACAAAAGCCTAAGCAAGATGGGAGTAGAAATAGAACGTAAGTTTTTAGTTAAGCACTCTTTATGGGATGCCTTTGAAAAACCGAAAGGAGAGTATTATCGACAAGGCTATTTGTTGACAGATCCTAACAAAACCATTCGGGTTAGAGCAACTGACTCCGCTGGATATATTACCATCAAAGGAAGAACAGTAGGAGCAAGCCGCCCAGAATTTGAATATCAGATTCCAAAAGAAGAGGCTATTAGCTTGTTGGATACTTTTACAGAAAATAATATTGAAAAAACTCGATATACCATTCCCCATGAAGGAAATACGTGGGAAGTCGATGTTTTTTATGGACAGAATTTAGGCTTGATTGTTGCTGAGATTGAATTAACATCAGAAGATGAGACTTTTATTTGTCCAGATTGGGTAGCAGAGGAAGTAACAAGTGATGCTCGTTATTACAATTCAAAGCTATCCATTATGCCTTTTTTACATTGGATTTAAACGACTAAATACGTGAATTTAAAAGAGTTAAAGTATATCTATTTTTTAGGGATTGGCGGAATTGGAATGTCTGCTATTGCTCGTTGGTTTATTGCAAATGGTTATGAATTAGCAGGTTATGATAAAACTGCAACGCCTTTGACCAATGCCCTTCAAGCAGAAGGAATTTCGGTTCATTTTGATGATAACGTTGCCTTGATTCCTGCTGAGTTTTTAGCAAACCCTGCTGAAACGCTTGTCGTATATACACCAGCAATTCCAAAAACGCATCAAGAATACAATTTTTTGATTGAAAAAGGGTTTACTCTAATGAAGCGTTCTCAGGTCTTGGGCTTGCTTACGCAAAACCTGTTTACGATTGCCGTTGCTGGAACACATGGGAAAACGACAACTTCTTCGATGGTTTCGCACATCTTAAAAAATGCGGGTAAAAACGTAACCGCATTTTTAGGTGGTATTACTCAGAATTATGGCACGAATTTTATAGTAAATGAAGGGAAGGAAGATGTAATTTGTGTGGTAGAGGCAGATGAGTTTGATCGTTCGTTTTTAACGCTTCATCCAGATTTGACTATTGTTACTTCGACAGATGCCGATCACCTAGATATTTATGGAGACCACAACCATGTATTAGAGTCTTTCCGTATGTTTGTTAGTCAAATTAAAGACGGAGGTCGTTTGTTTCAGTGTCATGGTCTTGAGTTGCAATCATATACCGAAGTAGAGGCAAAGGAATTTGGTCTTAAAAATGGAGACTTCAAAGCTCAAAACCTTCGAATTGAAAATGCGGAGATGATTTTTGATATTGTCTATCCTGCTGGAGTAATTGCTAATTGTTCGATGTTGATTCCTGGATTTCATAATGTTGAAAACTCACTCGCAGCAGCAGCCGTAGCCTTAGCCGTGGGTGTTAGTCCCGAAAAAGTGAAGGAAGGTATCGCTACTTTCAAAGGGGTAAAAAGACGTTTTGAATATCATTATCGTAGTGAAAGAGTGGTATATATTGATGACTATGCACATCACCCAACAGAAATTGAGGCCTTTTTAACGTCTGTGAAAGCACTTTATCCAACACGTAAATTGACCGTTATTTTTCAGCCCCATTTATATACTCGAACAAGAGATTTTCAAGAAGGTTTTGCCGAAAGTTTAAGCCTTGCTGATGATTTAATTTTACTGGATATTTACCCAGCAAGAGAGTTGCCAATTGAGGGAGTTACTGCCGATATTATCTTTGATAAAGTGACTATTAAGGATAAAATATTGGCAAAAAAAGAAGATGTATTGAACTTATTGGCAGACAAAAAACCAGAATTAGTAGTAACTGTTGGTGCTGGTGATATAGATACGATTATACCTAGCATTTCGAGTTTTGTGTCGTCATTATAGATTTTGATTCGTTCCTTGTATTTTTTTTGAAAATTATTTTAATCATATTTTTGTCGAAAAACACGCTTTTTAATAATTTTTGTCTATCTAAATGGTGTTTTATGACATTCTTATGCTCGTTTACTAACTTTATCTGAAAAAACAACAAAAAAAATATTAATTTCGTGTGACTCTTGTGCTTTTGTTAGTTTTTAAATTGGAATTTTAGTAAACGAAATCAGTAAACTGCGTAAAAAGTACTACTCTAAACAGTCTTCTTAATTGATACACATTCATTAGTAGCTATTTTTTTGGGATACCCGTCTATCAAAAGGTGTTCCGAATGAAACACGCATATTAGTGTAATGGATATTTATGGTTTTAAAATACCCTAAAGTAATGCTTGAGATAGCATAAGAAATTTGATAAAGAGTTAAAAGTTATCTGTTTACCTATAGAAAGGTCATCTAAAAGTTTATTGATAACGTAAACGCTAATTGTATTGCCACTTAAATTTAAAATAAATTCTACTTTTTTACTGATAGCAATAGGTATATTGCTGTTAGTAGTTGTTTTCTTTTCAGAGTGGGGGCGTTCAAACCAGCGATGTAAAGAATTAAACATTACGATAGAAAGCCAGAATGAACATCGCTTATTAGAAAAAGGAGATATTAGAGCATTAGCGGCTCCGAGTACGTCAGAAAGCCCTATTGGTAAGACGTATAAGAATATCAATTTAAAAAAGATAGAAGAACGGGTTTTGTCTAATAAACTGGTGAAGGTATGTCAGGTACATAGAAGTCTCAGTGGAAATCTGTTAATTGACGTAGAAGAATACAAGCCTATTGCACGTATTGTAAGTGCTTTAAGTGATGGGGTGATAGATAGTTATGTTGCCGAAAATGGTGACTTAATAGGCACTTCAAAGTCATATACACCGAGGGTACTACTTCTTTCAGGAAAGTATTTCGAGGGAGATGAAAAAATAAAGAAAGTAAAGAGTAAACCGTTATTAGATTTAATAGAGGCCATAAACGAAGACGAATTTTGGAAAGCTCAGATTACCCAACTTATTATTGAAAAAGATGGCGGTATTACGCTAGTTCCTGAAGTTGGTAAGCACGTGATCGAATTTGGTATGGCACTGGAAATCGAAGCTAAATTCAGAAAGTTGAAGATATTTTATAAGAAAATTCTCGCAACCAAAGGATGGAATGCTTACAGTAAAGTGAGTGTTAAATATAAAAATCAGATTGTTTGTGAATGAGTTACTTTGTTGATTTATAATAACTTATCCTGTTTTTTCTGATGCTTTTATTAATATAACTATGCTGTTATTAATGGTTTTATAGTGTCTATCACTTGTATAGAAGATCATCTTTACTTCATTGATTAGTAAGGAATTCGCCGTATAAAAAATATAAACTTGAAGTCTCTACTGGGCTTCTAAATTATCATGAGTGAAATAATCGTTGGACTAGACATAGGTAGCAAGCAGGTCAGCGTTGTCGCTGGTCGCTTAGACAACTTGGGTAAGTTGGAGATATTGGGCTTAGGTAAAGCCGATACAACTGGCAAGGTTTCTAAGGGCGTTGTATTAAACGTCAATAAGACTATCGAGGCTGTTCGTGAGGCGATTGAACAAGTTGAAAATCAAGCAAATATTGATGTTCGAGGTGTGATAGCTAGCGTGGCTGGCCCTAATGTTACTGGGGCTAAACATCGTGCTATGATTACTCGTAATACCGAAGGAGAAGAAGTAACCGTTACTGATGTTGATCAAATATCAAGTGATGCAGAGCGTACTTTTATCTCTCAAGGGAATTCTATTGTCCATACAATTCCACAAGAATATTCCGTAGATTCTAGCACAGGTATTCATGACCCAGTCGGAATTAGTGGAATTAAATTGCAATCTGAGTTTTTAATGGTCACGTCTCCAACCCTTGCCTTAGAAAAAACTAAGCGTTGTATTGAGCGTGCAAAAGATAATATGGAAATTGAAGGAGGACTTGTATTTTCTCCTTTGGCTGCTTCGTTGGCTGTATTGTCGGAACAAGAGCGTAAGAGTGGGGTTGTGTTGGTAGATATTGGAAGTGGAACAACGGAAATCGTTATTTATTATAAAAGTATCGTTCGTCATATTGCTGTTTTACCTTTTGCAGGGGACATTATTACTGCCGATGTTGAACAGGGCTGTAATGTTTCTAATGAACACGCAGAAGAGTTGAAAGTGAAATTTGGTTCGGCTATGTCGAGCGAGGTGAACTTGGAAGAAGTTGTTTCTGTGCCAGGTATTAATGGACGTAAACCTAAATTAGTCTCTATTAAAAACTTATCCATTATCATTGAAGAGCGTTTAAAGGAAATAGCGGCGATGGTCGTTGCTGAAATTACTCGTTCTGGTTACGGCAATCGTCTTTCTTGTGGTATTGTAGTTACGGGTGGTTCAGTTCAGATGCCTTACATTACGGAGTTGTTTGAAAAAGTGACTGGAAGAGATGTTCGTATGGGTTATCCAAATGAAAACCTTGGAAAGAGTATTACAGAAGAAATCAAGAACCCAATGTATGCTACAGCCGTAGGCTTAGTTTGGAATGGTTTTAAGTCAATTGACGAAAGAGAAGATTCATACAAAGAGTTAAGACGTTATGCTCCTGCTCCGAAAACTATTGTGCACAGCCCAACACCTCCGCAAAGCTTACATAATGGAAAGCCTCGTCAGGAGAAAGAAAAGCCAACGGAGAAACCAAGTGGTGGTTGGAGTTTAATGGGTAGCTTAAAACGTCTCGGAGGACGTATTTTGGGCGAAGATTTAGGTGAAAGTGATAAATACGAATAAAAAGATTCGTTGAAGATAAAAAAGAAGCCGTTGGAACGTACGTTTCAACGGCTTTTCTGTTTTGATACGTTAGGCTTTCAAAAATTAATCTGAAAGCCTAAAGTCAATAAAACTTATAATACGGTCTTGATTTTTAACTCATCCATTTGTTTGGCATCAATGCTAGATGGAGCGTCAATCATTACGTCACGTCCTGAATTGTTTTTCGGGAATGCGATGAAATCTCTGATAGAATCTGAACCACCGAATAATGAACAAATACGGTCGAAACCAAATGCTAATCCTCCGTGTGGTGGAGCTCCATATTCAAAAGCATCCATCAAGAAACCAAATTGGTGTTTTGCTTCTTCGTCCGAGAATCCAAGGGCTTCAAACATTTTTGCTTGTAAGTCTTTTTGGAAAATACGAATTGAACCACCACCAATTTCAACGCCATTGATAACCATATCGTAAGCATTGGCACGGATTTTACCGAAGTCACCCGATTCTAAGAACTGAATATCTTCTGGTTTTGGTGAGGTGAACGGGTGGTGCATTGCAAACCAACGATCATCTTCTTCGCCATACTCAAATAATGGGAAGTCAATTACCCAGTGAGCCGCAAATTTCTCAGGGTCACGTAAGCCCAAACGGTTACCCATTTCTAAACGTAAATCGTTCAATTGTTTTCTTGCTTTGTCGCCTTCGCCACAAAGAATCAACATCAAGTCGCCAGGTTCAGCACCGAATGCGTCTGCCCATGTTTTCAAATCTTCTGGAGAATAGAATTTATCTACCGAAGATTTAAGGCTACCGTCTGCCATACAACGTAAGTAAACTAAGCCTTTTGCACCGATTTGAGGGCGTTTTACAAACTCCGTCAATTCATCTACTTGCTTACGAGTATAATCTGCACAACCTTTAGCGTTGATACCTACCACGGTAGAAGCTCCGTCAAAAACGGGGAAGCCTTTTCCGCTTGTTAAATCAACTTCTTCTGACTTCAATTCAACAAACTGCATTCCAAAACGAATATCTGGTTTGTCTGAACCGTAATATTTCATCGCATGAGCATACGTCATACGAGTTAATTCTGGCAAGTCAATTCCTTTGATGGTTTTGAATAAATGTCTGATTAACCCTTCAAATAATTGTAATACGTCTTCTTGTTCAACAAACGACATTTCACAGTCGATTTGAGTAAACTCTGGTTGACGGTCTGCACGTAAATCTTCGTCACGGAAACATTTTACAATTTGGAAGTAACGGTCAAAACCCGAAACCATCAATAATTGCTTAAATGTTTGTGGCGATTGAGGTAACGCATAAAACTCACCTGGGTTCATACGAGAAGGTACTACGAAATCTCTTGCTCCTTCTGGAGTTGATTTAATCAAAACAGGAGTTTCTACTTCAATGAAGTTTTGACCGTCTAAGTACGAACGTACTTGTTGTGCCATTTTATGACGTAAAATTAAGTTTTCACGAACAGGATTACGACGTAAATCTAAGTAACGGTATTTCATACGAAGGTCATCGCCTCCGTCTGTAATGTCTTCAATTAAGAAAGGAGGTAATTTTGCAGGATTTAAAACAGTAATCGTTTCTATTTTAATCTCTACTTCTCCTGTTGGAATTTTGTCATTTTTTGACAAACGTTCAACTACTGTTCCTGTTGCCGAAACAACGAACTCACGTCCTAATGAACGAGTAGTCGCTAGTGCTTCTTTGCTAGACTGACCTTCTTCTAACATTAATTGGGTAATCCCGAAACGGTCACGAAGATCAACCCAAATCATACCCCCTTTATCACGGGTACGTTGTACCCAACCGCATAATGTTACGGTTTGACCTACATTTGAAAGGCGGAGTTCGCCATTATTATGTGTTCTTAGCATACAATTTTAATAAAAGACCCTTCCTTTTTGCTTATTTTGTGATGATTAAGGGAACGGTACTATTTTTGATTTTCACAAAATTACGGAATTTGTTAGGTGTGACCCAAAAGTTTTAAAAACTATTTACCTAGCTTCTTGATTATACTCTGAGGGATATAGCGAAACAAGGCGTTAAAAGCAGATTTAAGGAACATAAAAAATGAAAAAAGCGGTAATCGTTGGAGCAGGCATTGCAGGGATTGCATCGGCTATTCGGCTGGCACATAAGGGGTATCGAGTAAGTGTAATCGAAGCAAATAGTTATGCTGGAGGCAAATTAAGCAGTTTTGAACAGGAGGGTTTTCGCTTCGATGCAGGGCCGTCTTTGTTTACTTTGCCGTCGCTGGTAGAGGAATTATTCCGACTGGTAGGCAAAGAACCACAAGATTATTTTGAGTATGAAAAACTGGATGAAGTATGCCGTTATTTTTGGGAAGATCAAACTCGCCTAACCGCTTGGGGAAATGTAAAGCGTTTTGCTCAAGAAATGGAAGCTGTTTTGGGTGAACCAGCCTCAAAAATTGAGCAGTTTTTACAGGAAAGTGCGTTTAAATATGAGATTTTAGACGGTTTATTCTTACAGGATTCACTTCATAAATGGAGTACTTGGACTTCTAAAAAAGCGATAAAAGGCTATTTGAATCTTCCTAAATTGGGAATCTTCGGAACGATGAATCAGGCGAATGAGCGTTTTTTTTCTAACCCTAAAGTCGTACAGTTATTTAATCGTTATGCGACGTATAACGGTTCTGATCCTTACCAAACCCCTGCGACACTCAACATTATTCCACATTTGGAATATAATATTGGGGCATTTTTCCCAAAAAAAGGAATGGTCGCTATTACCGATTCGTTAGTGACGTTGGCTAAGGAATTAGGCGTGACGTTTTTGTTTTCCACAAAAGTCAATGAAATTGTTGTGGAAAAAGGAAGCGTTCGGGGCGTTTTGATGGGAGAGGAGAATAGCTTTCATGAAGCAGAGTTAGTGGTGTCGAATATGGACATTACCCATACGTATCGAAAGCTATTACCAAGAGAAGAACATCCTGAAAAACTATTGAATCAGCCTAAATCGAGTTCGGGGGTCATTTTTTATTGGGGAATTAAACGGATTTTTGCTGAATTGGGTTTACACAATATTTTCTTTAGTGACGACTATCAGCAAGAGTTCAACACGATGTTTGAGGACAAAACGATTTTCCATGACCCAACCGTGTATGTGAATATCAGTGCTAAACATAAACCCGATGATGCTCCACAGGGTTGCGAAAACTGGTTTGTTCTAGTGAATGCTCCTGCAAATGAAGGGCAAGATTGGGCTGCACTTATTGAACAATTACGGAAGAATGTCTGTACTAAATTAAGTCGTATTCTGGGGGTAAATGTCGCAGAACTAATTATTTCGGAATCTATTTTAGACCCAAGAACGATTGAATCGAAGACTTCTTCGGCTCAAGGGGCTTTGTATGGCAATTCATCGAACAATCGTTATGCTGCTTTTTTACGCCATCCCAATTTTTCATCTAAGATTAAGGGCTTACATTTTGTAGGAGGGAGTGTCCATCCTGGCGGAGGAATTCCTTTGGCATTATCTTCCGCAAAAATTATGAGTGAAAACCTGTGAGAGATGTTGGATGATGGATTTTGAATGTTGGATTATCTTCTTCACCCTGACAGCGGTCATCGACCCTGTCAGGGTGAAGAACGCAATCCCTAATAGTACTTGAAAAGGGATTATTATCATTCAACTTTATTTTAGCAGAAATACTTAGTAAATTGCAGGCTCAAACAAGAAACGCAATTTTATTTATTATAATCATGATTCAAAGAACTCAAACGTTATTTTTGGCCCTAGTGGTTGTGGCTATGTGTGCAGTGGTGGGTTTCCCGATTTGGGAAAAAAGTAGTGCAGCCTTGAACGAAAAAGTAGTATTGTCAGCCATGAATTTAATCCACACTAAGGCAGGTGCAGAAGTAAGTAATGGAAGTACAATTTACATCGCAGGATTAGCTATCTTATCGGCAATATTAGCATTAGTTTCCATTACGCAATTCAAGAAAAGAGTTTTGCAAATGACTATCGGAGCAATTAACTCAGCCGTGATTGCTGCTACCTTAGGAACGTGTTTTTATCAAGTGTTTTTAGTAGGCATTCCGATGTTTGAACCAGAAGCACAAGGCTCATACACTATCGGTTTTTATGCAGCAGCTCTAGCCTTGTTGGGTAATATGATTGCAAACCGCTTAATCCGTCGTGACGAAATGTTAGTGCGTTCAGCAGATAGAATGAGGTAATTAGTATTGAAAATAGAAGCAAGAGGTCAGAAGCGAAGGTTTTTGACCTCTTTTGTTGAAATAATAGTAAGGCAACTTTATACCGCTGATTTGGCATATAATTTGTTGTTTTTTGCTTAAAAACTTATTTAGCAATCGATATATCTTTAAACTTTGTCCTGTTTTACGAATAGTACGAGCCTATTTTAAGATATTGTAAATCTCGTTAAAACCAATGCTTTTTAACAGCTATCCTTTTGTCGGATTTCTTCTTGTAACACTCTTTGTGTATTATTTGCCTTTAGCCAGACGCTTTCAGTTGTTAAGTCTGATACTTGCAAGTTTTTATTTTTATGCATTCCTGAAACCGATACTATTGGTATTGCTTCTAGCCTCCATTTTATTTAACACAAGTGTCAGTTGGGTCTTAGAACGAAATAGCCCCAAACGATGGGTAACGCTAGGGGTTATATTCAATTTGCTGCTCTTGTGTTTTTTCAAATATGCATCACTCATCGCAAAAACCTTTATCGACGAATCTAGTTCTAGTGATTTATCCTCTTTTATTTTAAGTATTCCATTGCCCATAGGGATTTCTTTTTACACCTTCGAAGGTATTAGTTTACTCGTTGATTCATATCGGGGAAAAACTTCTTCAACCAAAGTCACAGGGAAGACTTTTGTCGAACATCTCATCGAAACAACCCATTTCGTCTCGTTTTTTCCACATCTTATTGCTGGACCAATTCTAAAAGCACATGACTTTTATCCACAAATAAAAACAAAATATTTAAAAGACATTGATTGGAATTCGGCCTTTAAAAATGTTGTAATAGGCTTTTTTTTAAAGATGGTAGTTGCAGATAACCTAAAAGAATACACGGGTTATATGAGTTATCCATACTTCGAGAATTTATCCTCACCGACGCTTATCATTTTAATGTTGGGGTATTCGTGTCAAATTTTTGCAGATTTTGCAGGCTATTCACTCATAGCGATAGGCATTGCAAAGCTATTTGGTTACGATTTACCTACCAATTTTAACTATCCCTATATTTCGCAAAGCTTTTCTGAGTTTTGGCAACGTTGGCATATCTCTCTTTCTACATGGCTGAAAGAGTATTTATACATACCATTAGGGGGAAATCGAAATGGTAATAATAGAACCTATTTGAACCTTTTTTTAGTGATGTTGCTGGGTGGTTTGTGGCACGGAGCAGGGTGGAATTATGCCGTCTGGGGCATGATTCACGGGGTAGCGTTGGGTCTTGAAAGGCTACTGATAACTAGTAAAGAGGGGTCAACGACGTGGTTAAAATGCTTGAGGGTTGGGATGGTATTTTTGATAGTTACGATTGCGTGGTTGTTCTTTAAGTTGCCCAATTTTACGCAAGCGTTGTTGTATATTCAAAAAATGGGAACGAACTGGCATTTGCCTTTTATACCGGGTATTCGAGAAGTATATGTGTTGATTTTTTGTATGGCTGTTGCTCTTTATCACCTTTATTATCTTTGGAAAGGTGAGCGTCAATTTCCGAAGCTGGAGATGATTCTGTTGGCGATTATGCTCTTCTTCATTATGACTAATAGTGGTTTTCAAGGCGATTTTATCTACTTCCAATTCTAATGGCAAAATATTCAATCTTATTGGCAAGTTGTATGCTGGCAGTTTATACAACCTTGCTACACTTTTTACCCT
>JARXAV010000110.1 GCA_029865665.1 Flectobacillus sp.
ACTAATGCCTGTAATCCTAAACCCCGACGGACATTTTGGCGATGGTCGCTATCGTGCTGATTGTCAGTATCGTTGTGCCATGCAAGCCAAAATGGGAGCCATTGCCTTTAGCTATGACCTTTTTGCTTGGGGAGAATCCTTGTTACAATTCAAAACCGAAGACCATCGTAAAAGCCTTGCTCAAAGTATTCAGTTTTTAAATAGCGAACGGATTCTTGACTGGCTATTAACGCTCAAAAATGCCGATGCTAAACGAGTAGCCATTACAGGAGGTTCGGGCGGTGGAAGCCAAACCATGTTAGTAACCGCACTAGACGGCCGCATTGCCTTGAGTATTCCCGTGGTTATGTTATCTTCGCATCATAGTGGCGGTTGCCCTTGCGAAAGTGGCATGGGCGTTCACCTGTGCGGAGAGGGAACTAATAACGTCGAGATTGCATCGATGGCAGCTCCTCGCCCTCAGTTGATTTTATCGGACGGAAAAGATTGGACACAACATGTACCCGAAGTAGAGTTTCCTTTCTTGAAAAAAATCTACGGTTTTTACCAGCAAGAAAATCAGGTAGAAAATAACCATTTCCCTATCGAAGGACACGACTACGGACTCAGTAAACGCCTAGCATCGTATCAGTTTTTAGCAAAGTATTTTCAACTAGACTTGAAAAAAGTCCAAAATAATGAAGGAAAAATCGACGAGTCCACTTGTACCATTGAGCCGTTCCCAGCCCTGTATGTATTCGGTGAAAAAGGAGAACGTTTACCAGCCAATGCCGTGAAAAAGTTTGAAGATATTTCATTTGGAACAACAAAATAAGTGGTAATGTAAAATTTTGAATGATGGATTTTGGATTTTATAACCTAGCTATCAAATCCAAAATTTAAAATACATAATTTAAAATCATTACTTTTGTTTGGTTTAACGCAGACAAGGTTCTAACCCTGTCTGCGTTGTTCGGTAAACATTTTACGACCCAAAATAAACCCCAACTCATGAATAAAAAAATCGTTTTTTTATGCCTAATCCTCCTAAGTTTAGGCTTTCTTACGCCCCTATTGGCACAAAATCAACGCTATAAAATTGCCTTGATTGATTTAATGTTGCTAAAACGCCAGAAATTAGGAGCAATTCCACTCACTCAACAATTAGGTGCTGATGGTTTAGAAATAGATATGGGAGGATTAGGACAACGCCCTACCTTTCAAAACCAGTTAGCAGTAGATTCGATTCGTCAACAATTTTTAAATAAAGCCAAAGAATCGAAGATTGAAATCTGCTCGTTGGCGATGACAGGCTATTATGCTCAATCCTTTTGTGGACGCTACGAATACGTTCAATCCGTCCAAGACTGTATTCAAACCATGCAGTTAATGAACGTCAAAGTAGGCTTTTTGCCTTTAGGCGTTCTGTGCGATTTAAAACAGAATCCATCCGTTCGAGATTCGGTAGTAAAACGCCTAAAAGTTGTAGGGCAACTAGCAGAAGAAGCAGGCGTAATCATTGGTATTGAAACAGCCCTCAGTGCTACCGAAGAAGTAGCCTTATTAAAAGAAATAGACTCCCCTGCCATCCAGATTTATTTCAATTTTTCTAATCCTCTAAAAGAAGGAAGAGACTTATGTAAGGAATTAAAAATCTTAGGAAAAAGCCGAATCTGCATGATTCACTGCACCAATAAAGATGGAGTATGGCTACAAAATGACCCAGAAATAGACCTTAAAAAGGTAAAAAAGACCCTAGACAAACTAAAATGGTCGGGCTGGTTAGTAGTAGAACGTTCGAGAGATGCCAATAATCCGAAAGATGTAAAAGGAAATTTTGGAGCAAATACCGCTTATTTAAAAAAGATATTCCAGTAAAACATCGTCATTGGCTGTGTTTTCACAGCCTCTTTCCCAACTAACTGTTCGTAGGAATGCTTCGCTAGACATACACCAGCATACGCAAATCCATACCTTATCATCAAAATCAAAGAAAAAATCAGAAAAAATTAATTTTTATCGCTATTTTTGTAATACACTTACATAATAGCACACTAAAATGATAGTAAACTTTAGTATTCAAAATTTTGGATCAATTAAGGATAAGCAAACACTATCCTTCGAAGCAGATAAATCAACTCATTTAGAAGAACACTATGTAATTGAGGCTACTGGAGGAATAAGGCTACTAAAATTAGCATTAATCTACGGTGCTAACGCTTCAGGGAAGACAACAATTTTAAAAGCACTAGAATTTTTAAGAAAAATTGTTTTAGATCCTGCGAAGAAAAAAACCGACCTTATTGAATTTACTCCATTTTTATTTGACTCCGAAACCCCAAAACAAAATTCAATTATTTCTATCGAGTTCATCCAAAATGAAGTTAGATATATTTATGAAGTTGAATTTAATAGGAATGCTATTTTAAAAGAAGAACTAACCTTCTTTAATCCTAATAAAGCAAATGTATTCAAACGGACTACTGATGTTGCAAAGCAATTTACCCATATCACATTTGGAAGTAAAATAAAAAAAGACAAAATATTTGAAAAAAATTTAGAATCAAATACACTTTGGAACAATACGGTTTTAGGGGGATTTCTTAAAACTAACATCGAATTAGAAGAGTTAAAAGAAGCTACTGATTGGTTTAAGGATTACTTAAAACGATTGATTTATACCCAAACAGACCTTCAAGTATATGTCACAGAAGGAATTGAAAAAACTGAAATTGAAAAAGAATTGGTCTTAAACATTTTAAGAAAAGCCGACTTTAATATTTCAGATATTTTAATTCAAGAAGAAGAAAAAGACATTCCCGACGGCTTTCTTGAGTTCATTGAAAAACAACTAAAATCACCTGATGAGAAAATATCAGAGTTAAGAAATAAAGGGAAAATAACTTCCGTAAAATTAGAGTTTGAACATACTGTCGATAAGGTTTCTTATGCTCTTCCTTTTGAATTAGAATCGCAAGGAACTCAACGATATTATGGTTTTTCAGGGCTATTGAGTTTATTGATAACAGATTCAGTTGCTTTTCCGATTGATGAATTAGAAGCATCCTTGCATCCAGAACTGTATCTACATTTTCTGTTATCTTTTTTAATCAATGCTAAAAAATCTCAAATCATTGCTACCACTCACAACCGAGAAATATTAAGTAATAGAGATATTTTCAGAAATGATGTCATTTGGTTTACAGACAAATCCGAAACGTGTGCGACTGAGTTATATTCTTTGTCCGATTTTGATAGCTCAATCGTCAGAGACACAAGTAACATTTTTAACGCATACAAACTGGGAAAATTAGGCGGCACACCTAATTTAGGTGATTATTATATTGACATTAGCAATGAGAAAAACTAGACCTCTTCCTTTTAAGAATAAACCAAGTTTCGCTATCGTAGTTGATGGCGAAACGGAGTATTGGTATTTCCAAATGTTGGTGAGAAATGAAAAAGACAAGCTGAATGTTAGTATTAAACCAGAATTGCCCTCTAAGAAATCGTTGTATGACCAATTTCAATTAGTCAAAAAATTAGCTGAGGATTATACTAAAACCTTCTGGATTATTGACTTAGATGTAATTTTAAGAGAAACAAGAGAGGCTAAAAAAGGTTCGAAGACAAAAATTCAAGAGTTTACTGAATACATAAAATATATCCATAAAAAATATGAAAAGAGCGTTTCCATCATAATAAATAACCCTTGCCTTGAATTTTGGTTATTACTTCATTTTGAAGCTACTTCAAAATATTTTGATACCTGCGAAGGTGCAGAAAAACACTTAAAGAAATACCTTAAAGACTACGAAAAAACCCAAAAGTACTATACGAAGCAGAATAATGACATTTACCTCCGACTAAAACCAAGTTTAGCGGAAGCATTAAAAAATGCAAAGGCTTTAAAATTATTCGATGCTGAAAATCCCAATGTTGGCATCTCTGAAATGCAATTATTTTTTGAAGCAAACGAGTTTGCTTTACTATTTGATAACTAATTTTATTTCGACTAAAATCCCCCAGCCTAAAGGCATGGGGTTAGTGATAGAACCTCACCACTTCGCCGTTGGCTGTGTCTTCACAGCCAATTTTCCAACTAACTAAATATAGGAGCCTTCATCAATATTTCTTTTTATACTCACTTATCGTTATTTTTGATGATACCTGATTTTACATTAAATTTGGTGCAAATGCTTATATAAAGATTCACACTTTAGTAGATGCAAAATCATGAAACAAGTAACGCTCAATATTCCCGACAATAAATTTGCTTTTTTTATGCAATTAGTTCGCTCACTGAACTTTGTTCAAGTGGCTGAATCTCCCAATGAATACAATCCTGAGTTTATAGACAAGATTAAAAAAAGCCGTCAAGAACACACAGAAGGCGATTTTGTAACGGTTGAAAAAGAGAACTTTAAAACATTTTTGGGAACCGAATGAGTTATCGGATTTTACGAAGCAAGTACAACATGATATTGATAGATAGCTGTATCTATTAATTAAAAACTCTACCCTTTTGACTTCACTAATTAACAAAGCGTTTCTAGTATCAGCCTATAAACTAAACCCAAGAAGTAATGAAAAAATCGAATTTATTTATCATCATTGCTGCCGTTATTTTTATTTCTATCGCTACTATTTTTTCCTCTCAAATAGCGAAAAGAAATGGGGAATTACTCAAAAACGAAAATATCAACGGTATAATCTCTAATATTGGACAAACGAATGGGACATCAGTCTTTATGGTTAATAATAATCCAAATAAATTTCACTACTTGTTGATTGAATATAACATTTCTTTTTTTGAAATAGCGGAAAAAGGTGATAGTGTTCAAAAAAAACCTCATGGAAACTATTTGACTCTAATTAAGAATAAGAGCAAGAAACATTATCTGTTTCACTTATAGGATTAAACTAACTAGTCGTAGGAACGCTTCGCTAGACATACGACCAGCCCAAGAACAGTCAGGAAAAACACTTAATAACTTCATTAAAAGCAACTTTTAGCAGATGACGTATTTTTTAATAGAGCGAAGTTCCGAGCCTAAAATAGTAGGAGTAACAGATGGTGCGGGACAAACTATTTACAATAATGAATTTATTAAAAAAAATAAATGGTATGATGATTTGTTTTTTGGTGATGAAATCAAAGAGAAATTGTGGTTGTGGGCAAGAATAACAAAATTTGCGAAACCATTGATTGAAATTCCTATGGAAAAGAAATCAAAACATACCGATTATATTGGTTTTTCAATTCGAGGTTTTGCGGTCAATAACAAACTGAGAGAAATATTAGAGAGCAGTAATTTACCTAAGAACCATAAATTTTTAGAAACAACCTTTGTTCAAAAAGATAAAATCGTTGATGGGTATTGGTGGTTTGTCTATGATATGGAAACAGGGGAAAATACTGTAGATTTTGCTAAGAGTGAGTACGATTTACGTTATCACAAGAGAAATTTCGGCGAAGATTTTACGGTTAATATTCAGACCTACCAAGACTATATGAATGTATTTTATGAAACAGGTAGTGCCCTCAGAGTTTCTAAAATGGTATTTAATCAGAATTTTGATAAAGAATTAGATATTTTTGGAGCACAGTTTTTAAGTACCCAAAATTATGTTTCTGAGCGATTATTAAAAAAGATGGAATCCGCTAAGATAACAGGCTACGAGGCAATATCACCAGAAAGAGCTAAAAGACGAGCAGAATTATTAGGAGCTAACTACTGTGAACTAATCTTTTTAACTTCAATTCAGTATTCAATATAGCCACTTCTATTAAGGGTGTTATTTCAGAGTTCAAACAGTTGGTAAATGAAGCAGCTACTGATTGGAAAAAATTAGGAGGACCAAACTTAAATGAGGCATTTAGATAATGATTAAGAAAATAACTTTAGATTTTAGGGAACTTGGAAGGAATTCTGACCCAAAAGTAGTAGGTGTTCGTAATGGTGCCGGACAAATAATTTTTGATGATTTCTTTTTTCATAATCATCCACATTTTACTAACATCTTTTTCCCCGATGTAATAAATGACAAACTTTGGTGGAAAAAATGGACTAAGTGGAAGGAATATGGAAGTAGTTTATCCCAAATCAAGTTAGAAAAAACAGCTATCATAACTGACTATATTAGTACTTCTGGACTATTTAGAGGTATCTTCGTTAGTAACCGATTCAAAAAAATACTACAAACAGCCAATTTACCCAATCACAATTTTTTTGAAATTACGTTTATTCAGGGAGAAAAAGTTATTGGCGATTACTGGTGGTTTTGTTTTGACTACGAAACAGGTGAAGAGACTGTTGACTTCTCAAAATGTGAATATAGCCTACGTGATCATAAGAAGACTCTTGGTGAAACTTTTTCAATTAATATTCAGTCTTATCAAGATTATATAAATGTATTTTATAAAACAGGAAAAGCGGTTAAAATCACAGAATTAGCCTTTAACTCTAACTTCGATTGTGAATTAGATATTTTTGGAACACAGTTTTTAACTAACCAGATATGCATATCCGATAAGCTTCACAAAAAATTACAAGAACAAAATATTACAGGATATACTGCACACTATCCTACATCTGATTTATATGTAGTCGGTGTTTCGTAAATTATGGTTTCTTTGTTTACTCCTACTCCCAGTCTCTTCTCGCACCACACCAACACAAAGGTTCTGCATCCAATTCGATACAGAACCTTTTTGTTTAATTAAACACAGTTTTAGGGTAACATCAAATACAAACCTGCGGCAAGACTTGCTCCTAGGATGGGGCCAACTACGGGAATCCATGCGTAAGACCAGTCGCT
>JARXAV010000127.1 GCA_029865665.1 Flectobacillus sp.
AATGTTTTGGTTTTCATGCTTTAGCCTATGTCTCACGACAAGGTAGTTTTATTGAGTTTACAAAAATACAACAAAAAAAGCGTAGTCAATTGACTACGCTTAATAGAGTATCTATTTTTTAGATTTTGTATGCTTTTTACCGATAAGTTATCTCACTAAGCGACAATTTTATCCACAATTTTATTAATATTATCACGGTAAGAAATCCCCAAAGGAATTTTTGCTTTCTCCAATAAAATATGACGGGCCGATATTCCGATAATTTTACGCACTGGAACTAGGTATGATTTATGCACTCTCAAAAAATTAGTCTCCGAAAACTTACTTTGCAAATCCGAAATGGATTCACTAATTACCGTACTTTTTTCATTTGTATATACTTTGGTATAGCCACCCATCGCCTCAATATATACAATATCATCCACCATAAATTTCAGTAACTCTCTCCCTGATTTCAAAAAGACGACCTCTTTGAAATCAGTATTTTTTTGAATTTTAGAAACCGACCTTCTAAGTTTAATTTGTTCGGAAGCTCTACTGATAGCTTTTACAAAGCGTTCAAAAGTAAACGGTTTTACTAAATAATCAACAACCCCTAACTCAAAGGCATCTAATGTCATATCGCTAGAACTAGATAGTACGATTGTTTGAGGTCTAGCTTCCAACATTTTTATTAAATCAAAGCCATTAAGGTCATTCGTTTCTAAATTCAAAAACAAAATATCAATCGTATGACTGTGTAAAATAGGAAGAGCATCTAATGCCTTAGGGACAGTCTCTATAAACTCAATATGAGCGAGTTGTTCTGCATAATTAGACACCATATCTTGTACAATTTTATCATCTTCTATAAGAAGACATTTGAAAGTAATCATGGATTAGTAAAGGTTTAATAAGCACACAAAATATATTCAGAACGGCGAAGCAAAAGGGCGGTATTATAGCAAGTGGAAACACTAAAAAGATTCATCAGTTAGGGCGGTCTGACAAAATCGTAGTTGCTCTGCCGAAATTTAACTACTTAGACTAAAATTAGATTTAACTAAACTCCTAACCTAATATAAACGATGTCATTACATTAAGCATTCAAAGTATGTGTAACAAAGCTACAGCAAATAATGCAATTTAAAATAGGCTTTGCTATCAATAACTGAGTTTATTAACGTAGGAACGATTTCTTGTACTCAAAATCACCTACTCATTATATTTAAACAATTGTTTATGACTAATATCCGTATTTTTATACCGATGGATTGAGTTTCATCATACTTAAATGACTTTTTATGAGTATAAATTGGAAGGACACTTTTTTTACTGTAATTTTGGATTGCTAGTGATTCGCAATTAAGCATTTCATAGCTATATTTTGGTGTGTTAGTGTAAAGGATTTGGAATTTTTTCAAATCCTTTATTTTTGTCCCTACTTCACCCAAACTTCCAATGCTACTTACGTAGTTATGCTCCACTTATCGTTTATACCACTTTCTGTAAATTTTATATATGAGCGAGTAGATTCTCTTCATACATTTGTGATAAATCCAATCGTTACTTATACAGTCAAAACATATCATTTATCTGTTTTCTATTCTTGTAACGTATAGTATTTAATAAAGTCACTAACATTTATCATTTACACAAAAATAATGAAAGAAATAAAATTTACAATATTAACAACGACATTTCTCCTTTTATCATTTTTTTAACTTAACCAGTAGTTTTAAACAGAAAAACTCAATAAAAAATACAAGGTCAATATGAAGAATCGTTTTTTTTTACAGGCAGGTTGTCTTATTGCTGGACTGTCTGTTGCATTAGGGGCATTTGGAGCTCATGCGTTCAAAAATAGCCTAGAAGCAATGGGAAGGGTAGATACCTACGAAACGGCTGCCAGGTACCAATTTTTTGGAGGAATAGCCCTCTTAATTGTGGGGATATTAAGTGCCACATATTCTCATAAGTCCATCACTTGGGCAGGCTATTTATTCTTGGTTGGCACTATTATTTTTTCGGGTTCATTGTATCTAATTTGTGCCACTGGAGTTACCCTCTGGGGTGCAGTAGCTCCCATTGGCGGATTAAGTTTAATACTTGGATGGGCTAGTTTATGCTGGGGTATATCTACAAAAAAAGCATAATTATTTCTTATTAAAGTTCTATTTATTCAAAAAAGTAGTATTTTAGTTGTATTGCTTCATTAACTAAAGTGAATAGACCCTTTTCAAGAAAATAATATGGAACTTAACGTACCTACAATGGCCGAAATGTTGGCCAATAATGAACAGCCTGAAATTTTATTTTGGGTTGGCTGTGCTGGCTCTTTTGATGACCGTTATAAAAAAGTAACCATCGCTTTTTGTAAAATTTTGCAAAAAGTTGGTATTAAGTATGCTGTACTCGGCACGGAGGAAAGTTGCACAGGTGATCCTGCACGTAGAGCAGGGAACGAGTTTTTGTTTCAGATGCAAGCAGCCATGAATATCGAAGTATTGAATGGCTATGGAGTAAAAAAAATTGTAACGGCTTGTCCTCATTGCTTTAATACGCTTAAAAATGAGTATCCAGAATTAGGCGGTAATTACGACGTAATTCATCATTCCACTTATTTACAGGAACTTATCAATGCAGGAAAAGTAACACTAGCAGGTGGAGGAGAATTTAAAGGTCAAAAAATCACCTATCACGACTCTTGTTACTTGGGACGTGCCAACGATGTTTATGAAGCTCCACGAAGCGTTTTGGAAGCATTAGATGCCGATTTAGTGGAAATGAAACGTTGCAAAACCAAAGGGCTTTGTTGCGGTGCTGGTGGCGGACAAATGTTTAAAGAACCAGAAACGGGTAAAAAAGACATTAACATCGAACGCATCGAAGAGGCTTTGGAAACAGGTGCATCAACGATTGCGGTAGCTTGTCCGTTTTGTATGGTGATGATGTCGGATGGGGTAAAAAATAAAAGTAAAGAAGATTCCGTAAAAGTATATGACCTTGCGGAACTTCTATTAAGCTCGATGTAGTTGTATGAAGGTAGGCATATAGTCGTATCTTCGTGTACTGATTAATGTCTCATACAACCTTGAAATCAAAACGTATGTATATTCCTTTTGAAAATATGCCTGATTCAGCCCGTGTGTGGGTTTATCAAGCGTCCAGAAATTTAAGTGATTCAGAAGTACAAGCTGTTCAAGCTCAACTAGAAGAACAAGTGAACCTTTGGGCAGCTCACGGAAGTCCGTTATCGGGTTCTGTGTTAGTAGCTTATAACCGTATGGTTGTGGTAGCGGTAGATGAAGCTCAAAATGCCGCTTCTGGTTGTTCGATCGACGCTTCTACTCGTTGGTTAAAAGATTTAAGTGCTGAAATGGGTATTGATTTCTTTAACCGTGCCATTACTTTTTGGCAAAATGATACGCTGAAAGAAGCAGAAATGCTTCAATTGAAAAATCTGGTGGCAACGGGAGAAATCACTCCAGAAACATTGATTTTCAACAACTTAGTAGCAACTATTAGCGAGTTAAAAAGCAATTGGCAAATCCCAGCAGCAGCAAGCTGGATGAAACGCTATTTTGTACAGGTAGCGTCCTAAAATAGGTATGAGGTCATAGGTATGAGGTAGTAGTTTGTGCAGTGTCCTTGCCTACTACCTCATACCTATGACCTAAAAATACCTACGACCTAATACCTACAAATACCTCTTACCTACAAATGACCTATTTTATTTTCTAGGATAATCGCTGCTGGCATTTTTTGCTTGCTTTTCCCAGTAGCATCATTTCTTCGGTTTAGCATAAAAGAACCTAAAACAATATCTTGGTCGCCATCGGCATCCATATCCGCCACATCCATGACCATCCAACTTCCCGAAGATGCTTCTTTGAATGTACTAGGAGAAAACGTCAAATTACCTTTGTTCTCAAAGTATAAAAAACCTTCGTTGGGCTTTTGTTTGGGGTCAATAAAAAAGGAAATAGCCGCAATATCCATATCGCCATCCATATCAAAATCGGCCGCCATTGCTTTAGAAGCACCATACATCGGATAAAAATAGGCTTCCTTAAATTGATTATGCTGGTTATTCAAGAAAACATGAACGCCATGATAGCGTTTTAAGGAGATAGATAAATCGGCATTATCGCCATTGGTATAAAGCAAATCTTGGAATCCATCTTTGTTAAAATCAACCAGTTGAAGATAACTAGAGCCATATACAGGCGGAAAAGACAGCAATTCTTGTTCATCAAAAACTCCTTTTCCTTTATTCATAAATAATACCACACTTTCACGAGCTTGCGTCATCAAAACAACGATGTCGGGCAGTTTGTCTCCATTCATATCTTGGACAATGACAACTCTAGCCCCTGGCATTTCTTTGAGAATGTGTGCTGTATTTGAACCTGCTTCATACCACGTTAATTGTCCCAATTCATTTCCGAAATTGCAAATCAGTTTATCTTCTTTTCCATCTTGGTTCAAATCTGCGATAGCCATTTGTACAGGTCTCCTAAGCGAGTCTAAAACTAGCTGTTGTTGTTTAACTGAATTTAGCTGAACAAGTTGCCCTTTCCTTTGATCATTTGGATCCATTATTCCCATTGTTAATAGCTGTAAGGAATTATCTTTTCCGAAAACAATATCCGAAACAGGGCTTTTAATGCTAAGACTATCCACTCGTTTTTGTGAAGTATTATAGACATCAATCCGATTATCTCGACGTAAACCAAGATAAAGTGTCTTCATTTCTGGTCTAAATTTAACCAACGTAACCAGCGGAACATTAGGACTCCAAATGGTCTTTTGGACAAATCCTTTCAAGCCTACATGAGGGCTTTGTTTTTTAGCTTGAGAAAGCGGATTTTCAGGAGCATTTTTAAGATAATATGCTATAATTTTTTGCCAATCTTCTTGTGCTAAAACGGGTTTGTCTGGAAAGATATTAGCCATAGAAAGCGTCATCATTTCCTCATAATCCATAGATGTTAAATGTTGCATTAAATCGCCCATGCCTAGACGCAGTGCCATTTTGGGTAAAACACCGTGTTCCCATGTTTTTTTGTCTAGCAAATCAGGACTAGGAAATTGGTGACAACTTCCACAATAGGATTTCGCAAGTTCTTCGCCCGAGAGATTAGTCGGTTTTGGTGGGGTATAATTTTCACTGACCTGTTTTTTCCCACAGTGATTTAACCCTAAAATCAGAAGAACGATTGCGATGAAAAGCGTTATTTTATTCATACGTATTTTTTGGATAATAACTGAATGAAAAAAGCCATGTCGAAACATGGCTTTTAACTTTATACGATTATTGAGGGGTGTTACGCTAATTCTGCGATAACAGTTTCACCACCTACGGGTTTATCTTCTAAGTTCACTAAAATTTTAGCATCTAAAGGCAAGAAAATATCTACACGAGAACCAAATTTGATGAAACCAAATTGTTCACCTTGTTCTACTTGCTGTCCTTCTTTGATATACCAACAAATACGACGAGCTAATGCTCCTGCAATTTGACGGAACATTACTTCTTGTCCATTTTTGTGTCTTACCACAGTTGTTGTACGTTCGTTTTCAGTACTTGCTTTTGGATGCCAAGCTACCAAAAACTTACCAGGGTGGTATTTGAAGAATGAAACAATACCAGATAATGGATTAAAATTTACGTGTACATTAATTGGCGACATAAAAATTGACACCTGACGACGTGGCCCGTGGAAATATTCGGTTTCAACAACCTCCTCAATTACAACCACTTTACCATCTGCTGGAGCAATGATATGCTTTGGATTTTTAACCGTAGTACGTTTAGGAACACGGAAAAACTGCAAAATAATGAATGCAAAAAGCACACTTAATACCACGAAAATCTTACGAAGTATCTCATTATCAGGAAAGAAGTAGGCGATTGCTCCATTTACAATCGCAAGAAAAATAGCTGTTACAATGATAGTGGCTGTACCTTCTTTATGGAGAGTCATATTGTTTTGGGAAAGTTTTTCAAATGAGTATATTCACAAAGCTAGCATTTTTTTTTGACTTGATAAAATGAACTACTCCGCCAATACGGCATCTTCTAAAATATAATTCATCTCATAGACATCTTCTGCATTCAACTTTAATTTTCCGATAAAGGTGTGCATTTCATCTGTCTTATACTTTTTGACCGTTCCTTTACGGGGTTTCAAGGAAATTACCGACTCTGGCCCTGCCGCTCCACAAAAGAAACATTGACTATTCGGGAAAGCCGATAATACATAAATATTAGCCGAAACGTCCACAGGAATGACATATCCACGAATGGACACTTCTTTGTTTTCCAAGCGTTTTACGGTAGGGGCAAAGGTGGGGTATAACATAAAAATAGATTCTTGCGGATACCATTTTTTCTTGAAGGATACATTTTTCAAGACCTCCCACGTCACTTTTTCTGCGGGGTGTTGGCATAACCCTGCAAAGCTAATAGAAAGGAATAAAGACACTAAAATAAAAAATCGCTTAGTCATTGATTTTGAAGTTTGAAAGTTTGTTATTTTAATTATTTAGTAGCTATATCGAACAGTTAATCTGCTGATAGCTAAACCTATAAGGTTTTTGAAACCTTATAGGTTTCCGAGCAGTTAATTTGTGGGTTAGTCTCAAAACCCTATAGGTCTTTGAACAAAATACACCTATTCCTCCGCCAATGTTTTAGAAATATTGATTTTATAAATACCTATAGATGGCAAGGCTGCCGCCAAAAGTCCAATCGCTAAGGCACCTAGCAATAACCAGTATTCTTCTTTTAGTAAAGAAACTAATTGAAAATCATAATGGAAGTTTTCAGATACATTCTGACTTAATGCCCATAGCCCAATTCTGCTCAAGACAATCCCCGATACAAAGCCCATTAGGCTTAACAAAAGTCCTTCTAATAATAAAAGGAAGAAGAGTTTTAACCGACTTGCTCCCATCGACAACATCAGTGCCATTTCATAACGCCGTTCTTTCAAGGAATTGTATAAAGACACAAAAACACTAATGCCAGACACCACAATAATCACCAAGGCAACCAGTTGAAGCGTTTCTATCCCAAAGCCTAATAATTCAAACAGACGGTTGATTTCGATAGCAGGCAAAGCCGCTTGAATCGTGGTATTTTGATTGATATTACGTGCCAACATCATTCCCATGACAGGGTTTCGGAACTTCACCAAGGCAGCAGTAACTTCTTTGCTTTCCTCCTCTTCGTGGTGTTCTTCCTCCGAATTTAGCATCTCTACCACAGAATGCTGTTCGCCTTTATGTTCATGCACCGCCCAAACGCTACCCAAAGACGTGACGATAAGCTGATCTAAAACCGAATTGGTAGCATTCAAAACTCCTACCACTTTGAAAAGTTGTTCCTTATGCTGTTCGCCTTCGTGGTCAAATCCGTGCTGACTGGCGAAGGCATCTCCTACTTTCAAGCCTTTATTACGAGCAACTTTACTTCCTACAACGACTTCCATGTCCTGAGAAAAAGCCTTACCCGATTGAAAACTCGCTTCAAAATGTTCCAAATACTGCGGGGTTGACCCAATAATGCGATAACCTTCATAATTATCTCCAATCGATAAAGGAATAATACTTTTGACCAACGGATTACGGCGAAGTCGATTCACTTCTTCCAACGAAATATTACCCGTAGGAGCATCCAATTGATAAACACTGGACAGAATCAGTTGCAAAGGACTACCTTTTGCCCCCAAAACCATGTCGATACC
>JARXAV010000133.1 GCA_029865665.1 Flectobacillus sp.
TTTGAAAGCTGCCCAACGTACAGAAATGCCAGAAGGTGTGTTTGCCCATGTAGAAGGTATCGGTTTTGAAATTGGTAAGGCTTTGGTCATGCACCCTGTTACGAAAGCAATCGGCTTTACAGGGTCGTTGCGTGGGGGACGAGCCTTATTCGACATGGCAAATCAACGACCAGAACCAATTCCTGTTTTTGCTGAAATGGGAAGTATTAATCCTGTGATTTTGATGCCTCAAAAACTGGAGCGTGAGGGATTAGAGGTGGCTAACCGCTACGTGCAGTCGATTACGGCTGGGATGGGACAATTCTGTACGAACCCTGGTTTATTGATAGGTATTGAAGGAGAAGGATTGAATGTTTTTGTAAAGGAACTTGCTGCTAAGATTACTGAGGTTGCTCCTGCGGCAATGCTCAATGCAGGTATTTATCAGAATTATGAGGGAAAAAGAACCATTGTTACTTCGCAAGAGGGAGTACATATTGAAGGGGAGTCGCAAATTGCTAAATCGGGAATTATTCAAGCGATTCCAACTTTTGCTTCGGTAGATGCTCAAACGTTTTTGAGTAATCCAACCTTGCATCAAGAAGTATTTGGCCCTTTTTCTTTGTTGGTGAAATGTCAAGATAAACTGGAACTGCAAAAAGTGCTTGATTATTTGGAAGGACAAATTTCGTGTACGATTATGGCGACAGACGAAGAGTTGGCTGAGAACCCTGCTATTATTCAGCGATTACGTGAAATTTCGGGTAGATTGGTATTCAATGGCGTACCGACGGGGGTGGAAGTAGGTTTTGCCATGCAGCACGGTGGCCCCTATCCTGCTAGTACCGATGGTCGTTTCGGAGCAGTAGGTCAGGATTCCATCAAACGTTTTGTTCGTCCTGCAACCTATCAAAATTGTCCTGATTTTTTATTACCTGATGAATTGAAAAATGATAATCCTTTAGGTATTTGGAGAACAGTAGATAATCAATTAACTCAATAAGCTTGTCCTATCTGGATAACCCTGACAGCGGCTTTTTTGCCCTGTCAGGATTGTTGTGGGGTGAAAAGTATTCCTGATTTTATAGCGTTTCAAACTCAAGCCCAAGCCACGCCCGATTGCAAATCGATGTGAGTGGAGCATTACTTACTTCAAACAGATATTGTCTAAATACAGCTTGCGATATTGTCCTGGGGTATGATTTGTGTGTTTCTTAAACAATTTGAAGAAATGGTTTAAGTTATTGAAACCACAAGAAAAGCAGATGTCTGAAATACTTTGTGTGCCATTTTTGAGTAACTGAGTAGCGAGCAAAATACGTTGTTGATTAATGAAGTCAACTGGAGTGATACCAAACTGCTGTTTAAAACAACGGAAAAAATTGGGT
This sequence comes from Flectobacillus sp., assembly GCA_029865665.1. The sequence continues at coordinate 1,368 of JARXAV010000133.1, forward strand.
TCACTCATACACGCTTTCTTGCAAAGCGTTTCGATATTGATATTATCGTGTAAATTTTGTTGTATATACTCTACTGCATAGGCAATGCGATTAGTGTTGGCAAACTGCTGAAAATTCTGTAAAATCAATTGTCGAGCTTGCGTTTGCATAAGGCGAATCGAAAGCTCTTGCATGATGAGGTTCGCAAACAAGTCTTTCGACTTATTATTTTCCGTGAAAATATAAATGAGCCGAGCGATTAAGGTATTAATTGCCATGTCGTTGGTCATAAAAAAGTTCTTCGGAGCAAACTGCCATCCCTCTGGCATATCTATCAAGGGAGCGGTTTCATTAAGCACATCTACAATCTTTGAGACTTTGTCTTGCGAAATAGCCAATGCTAAACATTGCGTTGGTGTTTCAAAACTGGCTTCTGGGAAGTCAATACACATCTTTTCATTACGAGCCATCACAACAGATTCCCCAGGCAGAAAGTCGAAGGTGGGAAGTCCGCTAATGTTCATCACTTTTTTCCCTCTTATCATGCTCGCTAATACTGGAGCATCAAAGTTTAATTCTACCTCTGTGGCAAAGTGATGAGTTTCATAAATGTTAATTTCTGCACACTCCAGTGTGTAGGTCGTTTTGTTCTCCACTTCGGTTTCAATTTTCCTGCGTTGAAGATGACCACTAATATCAAAAATGGGCTTTGTATTAATCATATCTATCAAGTGTTTTTAGAATGAATTTGATGTTAAATGATTGATTACTAGATAGTTGGTTGTTTTTTGTTGTTTTTGCTATGTTGTTCTGATAGAATACTTCAATTAATTAATAAAATAGTTCTATACAGTAGGTGTGAAATTACGATAATTTTGATAAAAAAACGAAAAAATAGTACTTTTTGTATTTTGGTAGTTTAATCTTTATAAGTAGCACTTTAGTAAAATCACATAATAACTCATTTTTTTAAAACAATATTGTATATGAATTTACAAATTACGTTTGAAAGCAACTGGCGTAAAAACTTGCAAAAAGCTTGTCAGGTTGGCGTGCTTGCTGCTACGTCTTTGCTAAGTTTTGATACATCTGCTCAGAAGACAGATTGGTCAATGTATGGTGGTGATTATGGCAATACTCGTTATAGCTCGATGGAACAAATCAATGCGACAAATGCGGGTAAATTACAAATGGCATGGGTACAGTCATTAGGTGTTTTGGACGGACAAGAAGCTACGCCAATTGTGGTGGATGGTGTTATGTATGTGGTGTCTTCACACGGGCCAAAATATGTGCATGCCTTTGATGCAAAAACGGGTGCTGTGAAGTGGTCAAGAGAATTTGTGATTCCAGAAGATGTTTCTCGCTATGCTTGTTGTATTGTGGGTTCTCGTGGAATTACCATTTCGAATGGTAAATTATTTGTAGGTCGTTTAGACGGAAAATTAACGGCTCTGGATGCTGCAAGTGGTAAAGAATTGTGGACAACTACCGTGGTTGATTACAAACAAGGATCGTTAATTACCTCTCCTGCAACTGTGGTTGGCAACAAAGTAATCACTGGTTTTGGTGGTGGCGAATACGGTGCTGTCGGGTACTTGAGTGCTTATGATGTAAACACAGGAGCTCAAGTTTGGAAAACCTTAACTGTACCTGAAGAAGTAGCTAAAACATGGAAAGGAGACACTTGGAAAACAGGTGGAGCTGTGCCTTGGTATATCGGTTCTTATGATCCCAAATTGAATATCTTGTATTGGGGAACAAGTAATCCTTCACCATGGAATGCGTCTGTTCGTGGAGCTGATTCTGGTAATTTTGGTGAGATGACTAACTTGTATAGTGCTTCTACGTTAGCGATTAATCCAGAAGATGGAAAAATCTTATGGCACTATCAGACAACACCTTACGATGCTTGGGATTATGATGGAGTGAATGAATTGGTATTGGCTGATTTAACAGTTGGAGGTAAAAAAGTACCAACTATGATGAAGGCTGACCGTAATGGATTCTTCTACGTAATCAACAGAACGAACGGTAAAGTAGTATCGGCTGAGAAATTCGTAAAAACGAACTGGGCAGAGAAAGTTGACTTAACAACGGGTCGTCCAGTAGAGGTAGGAGCTTATCGTTTGACCTCTAAAAATAACGTGAAAGGTGTTTGGCCTAGCTTTATTGGAGGTAAAAACTGGCAACAAATGAGCTATAGTTCTAAGACGGGTTTAGTCTATATTCCTGCTAATAACATCGGGATGGATTTTAACTCAAGTGAGGTTGCATACCAACGTGGATATTTCTACTTAGGGTCTGAATGGACAATGCAGTACGATGCCAACTCTACACCAGGGGAATACGTGGCATGGGATCCTATAAAACAGAAAAAAGCATGGGGTATTCCGCTTAAATTCCCAATCCCAGGGGGAGCATTAACTACGGCTGGAAACTTATTATTCTTCGGAACATTGGAAGGAGATTTCAGAGCATATAACTCTACTTCTGGAAAAGAAATCTGGAAATTTAACACAGGTACAGGTGTGGGTGCTGCTCCAATTACATACGAAGTGGATGGCAAACAATATGTGGCTGTAGTGACGGGTCGCCCAACAATTATCCCAGGTTTTATTGGGGGTAAATTAGGGGAAGATATGGTGAAAGCAACACCTGCTGGTGGTTCGGTTTTGGTATTTGCTTTGCCTCAGCAATAGTCCAAATTTCTATATTTTAACAAAGAAATGATATTACCCTAAATCAATTTTAGGGGTTGGGGTTTCTTTGCCTTTTTTCACAAATAGACGATAACGGCAGTGCTTCATTTATGGTAAGATATTGCTCAAGGCTTGTCGTCAATTAGTTTGCTTTTAAATTGAATTATTCCGTGATATGGCAATTTTATAGTTGCCATATCATTTTCTCTCAAATTTTACATTTTCAAGGTTATGAAAAAGAGCATTAGCGTACTACTATGGGTTGTTGTGGTACTACTATCTGGCCGTAGCTACTCTCAAACACAAGGAGTAGAAAAAGCAAAAGAGGTAGCTCCATTTTGTACCTGTTTTATAGGGTACGATATGCCTTTGGCAAATCAGAAAAAAGATTCATTGAGTGGCTTGCAGGGTTTTTATTATGAAATAGCCGAAGAAATGGCTAAACGTATTAATAGACCGTTATCGCCCTATTATGTGCTACACGCTTTTTATGGCCGCCCGATTAGAAAAGGCTTACTCGAAAATCATTGTGAAGCTCAATTTGGATTACCACGTCTCAATGGGGACTGGTATATTCCTAAAAAAGTGGCTTTAACACAGGCATTAACGTCCATTGGTTTTGCGATTGTTGCTCCCAAAGGAATGAAGATTACGTCGTTGGAAGACTTAAAAGGAAAGACCGTTGCTGTGCAAATTGGCTCACCGCCCTACATTGCTTTAAGCCAACAAGGGGGAAGCCACTTTTTATTTCAAACCGATGCAGAACCAGCCATGAAAGCCTTTGCCGAAGGAAAATCGGATGTTGCTTTTATCTGGGGACCCGTGGCGGGTTATCTAAACAAATACCGATATAACAATGCGTATCAAGTTATTGCGACTGAATACACATGGGAAGTTGCCGTGGCAGTTACGGCCGAAAATCAAGAATTGAAAACAAAACTAAACCAATTAATCAGTGATATGCAGGGCTTTATAAAAGAAGAAGAGGTAAAATATGGTTTCCCGACGGGTTCACTGATACCCATTCCAGAAGAAGCAAAACACCCCAATAAGTAATAATGTAAAATTTTGGATGTTGAATTTTGATTTAATTCACTGGATATTAAGCCTTTATGAGAAGTTGAATTAAAACTCGTTTTACACTACTGCTTAAATAATGTAAAGACTGTGGGACAAGTATATCACTCGTTATTAAAACATTTTATGAAAAATATAACTCATATTTTTTTCTTTTTAGTACTCAGTTCATTGAGTATAGCACTAAAGGCTCAGTCAGTAGTGAAAGACTCTATTGCTTGGAATAGAACCTTAGAAATGGTGAATGTGAAAGCAACTCGTTTGGAAGGAAATGAAGGTCATTCGCCTTTTGCCATTACCGTATTGAATAAATATAGATTACAAACAGGGCAGCAATTGATTTCTTTGTACGAAACACTGGGGGCTATTCCAGGGGTTTTTGCTCAAAATCCAGATAATTATGCACAAGATGTACGCATCGCCATCCGTGGATTTGGAGCTAGGTCTTCGTTTGGGATTCGTGGAATTAAAATTGTAGTGGACGGTATTCCTGAATCTACTCCCGACGGACAAGCGAAAGTGGGCGGTATTGATATGGGCTTTATCGGCAGAATGGAAGTTGTTCGTGGGCCATCTTCGGGTATTTGGGGAAATTCATCTGGCGGGGTGATTTCGCTTACTACCGAAGATGCTCCATCCAAACCATTTGCAGAAATAACGGCTTCTGCGGGAGATAATAATTTTCAACGGTATCAGGTAAAAGCGGGTCAACGTCTTGGTAAGTTTCAGTATATCGTTAGTGCTGCTAAAATCAAATCTGGGGGGTATCGTGACTTTAGTTCGGTAGAAAACATCTTGGCGAATGCCAAAGTGAAATATGATTTTAACGAGCATACGAATTTGGCATTGTTAATAAGTCATACCAACGTACCAAACGCTCAAGACCCAGGAGGAATAACGCAAGAACAAGTAGATGTCAATCGTCGTCAGGCAAGTGCAACAAATGTGCAGTTCAATGCTGGTACAAGCGTGTCGCAAGATAGAGTTGGTTTAGTTTTCGACAAAAAAATGGGGAAACATCACTTGAATGCACGCTCGTTTTATACCTACCGAGATTTTAATAATCGCTTGGCTTTACAAGCAAGTGGCATGATAGAGTTTAAGCGTCGTTTTGTGGGAGGAGGATTTACGTATCAGTTTACCGATAAATTAGGCTCAATGGACTATCGCTTAAAGGCTGGTTTCGACTACGAAAATCAGAGCGATGACCGTCAGCGTTATGATAATTTAAACGGGGTGAAAGGCACGCAAAAGCTTGACCAATTAGAAAATTATGCCGCTAAAGGAGCTTTTTTACTACAAGAATTAGGCATTACAAAAGCCTTATGGTTAACTGTTGGAACACGCTACGATTTTATTGAAGCGAAGGTAACAGACCATTTTTTATCAGACGGCAACCAATCTTCGGTCTTGACGTTCAATAAGTTTAGCCCAACAGCAGGGGTATCATACAGTGTTGCCAAAGAAGCGAATGTATATGCTAATGTATCAACCAGTTTTGAAACACCAACCCTCAATGAATTATCCAATAACCCGTCTGGTATTGGTGGTTTCAATACGGCTCTAACGCCCATGAGAGCGGTGAATTATGAAATCGGGACGAAGTTTTTATTTAATAAACGCTATCGTATAGACTTAGCCCTTTTCAGGGTTAACGTTACCGACGAACTCGTGCCATATCAATTAGCACAATACACAGGGAAAACATTTTTTAGAAATGCAGGTGAAACGCAACGTAATGGCGTAGAAGTAGGACTTTCGACTCAGTTGGCAAAAGGCTTAACGGCTTATGTAAACTATACGTATTCAGACTTTACGTATCAAAATTATACCGCTACAAAAGTTATCAACAAAGTAGATACCAAAGTGGATTATGCGGGAAAAGTAATGCCGGGCATACCACAACATACAGGAAATATGGAATTACGTTATTTCCGTCCTTCGGGTTGGTTTGCCACTGGACAAGTTCGCTTAGTAACAGCCCAGTTTGCCGACGATGCCAATACGGTAGAAGCAAAGGGCTATCAGTTAGTCAATTTTAGAACAGGCTTTCAGAAGCATTGGGGAGCGATTTTAATTGAGCCATATATCGGAGTTAATAACCTTCTGAATCAGTTGTATATGGCTAATGTTCAGATAAATGCGTCGGCAAATAAGTACTTTGAATCAAGTATGGGGACGTATGTTTTTGGTGGATTAAAAGTAAGAATTAACTAATTATTGAATCATGAAATTAAAAGGTATTTTTCTCCTATTGGCTATAGGCTTGACATTTGAGGGGATTGCTCAAACGAAAGAGCGTGAAAAAAGCATTTTATTAGACTCCGTTCAAGTAATTGGCGTAACGCCACTGCAAGGTTGGGGTATCAATCGTAGAAAAGTCCCTTCGACGATTCAAGTATTCAGTGCGAAACAGTTAGCCAATTCTAACAGCATTGATGTAACCGATTTTTTTAATCGAAATGTAGGTAGTTTACATATCAACGAAACAACAGGAAATCCACTCCAACCTGATGTAGGTTTTAGAGGGTTCAAGGCTTCCCCCTTGTTGGGTACACCGCAAGGAATAGCCGTTTACCAAGATGGAGTTAGGCTCAATGAAACGTTTGGGGATGTCGTTCATTGGGATTTGATTCCGAAATTGGCCATGCGAAGCATCGAAATAGTACCTGGCTCAAATCCCTTGTTTGGATTAAATGCCCTTGGAGGTGCTATTTCGCTTCAAACTAAATCAGGATTTAGCAATGCTACCCCGATTGTTTCCTTGAGTGGTGGTTCTTTTGGACGTTTTATTGGGGAAATATCTATCGGAAATCATCAGAAAAACTGGGCGTATTTTGTGGCAGGAAGTCATTTTAGAGAACGTGGTTGGCGAGATTTTTCTAACTCGGAAGCAAGTCAGCTATTTGGAAAAGTATCCTATCAAACAACTCATACCTCTTTTGATTTGAGTGTTTCAGCAGGACATAGTAACCTTTTGGGAAACGGCCCTCTGCCAGCAGAATTATTAGCAGAAAACAGAACAGCCGTTTATACGCATCCTGATATGACTAAAAACTCCCTAGCCATTTTTACGCTTTCAGGTACGCATGAATTGAAAAAAGGGATAAAGCTTAATGGAAATATCTATTCCAGAACAAAAGAAAGCTACACTTTCAATGGCGATGCCAGCAATTATCAAAAAGGCAAAGACGGTTATTTATATCACGAAGAAGAGGAGAGCGAAGAGGACGATGATGATGACGACGATGATGACGATGAGCCAGTAATCGATCAGTTTGGAAACAAAATCATCGCAACAGAAGCCGTATTATCAGCAACAAACAACATCACCAATAGCACACAACACAATGCAGGTGGTGTCATGCAAGCCGTTTTTGAATCTGAATTTTTAGGTGGAAAAAATCTAGCTACAGTGGGTGTCAGTGCAGATATGGGGAATGTCAACTTCACTTCTGAAACAGAATTGGCTCAGTTAACAGAAGACCGTTCAACCATTGGAAGTGGTCTATATGACCAAGAAGCAAACGTGGGTGTAAAAGTCAAAAATAACACCATGAGTGTCTATTTCTTGGAGCATTTTTCGCCGATAGAAGCACTTAGCATTGCCTTGGCAGGTCGTTTTAACTATACACATACCGTATTAGAAGACCAAATTGGCGTGGCACTCAACGGAGACCATACGTTTACGCATTTTAATCCTTCCTTAGGAATCACCTGGCGAATGTCGAAAAATGCCGATATGTACATGAATTACAATTTGGCAACTCGCACGCCCACTCCTGTTGAATTAACCTGTGCAGACCCTCTTGACCCTTGTCGTTTACCCAATAGCTTTTTGTCGGATCCTCCGCTGAAACAGGTGGTGGCAAGTACGTTTGAAATCGGTTGGAGAGGTAAAATAAAGGCGTTGTTTAATTGGAATGCGAGTTTGTTCAGTACCGTTTTGAGTGATGATATTTACTTTATCAGTGCTGGTGCGTATCGTAATGCTGGATACTTTACCAACATTGGTACGAACCTCCACAAAGGGCTTGAACTGGGCTTGAATAAAAGCCTTGGCAAGTGGACTGGCTTTGTGAATTATACTTATTTGAACGCCGTTTTCGGACAAGATTTTATCGTGAATAGTCCACATCATCCAGAGGCAGTTAATGGCGAAATTTCGGTAAAAGAGGGTAGTCGAATTCCCTTGATTCCTCAACATATTTTTAAAACGAGTATCGAGTATCAAGCGAATGCGGTATTTTCCCTTGCAACGGATGTACTCTATAATGGTAGCCAATATATGCGAGGCGATGAAGCCAACTTATTAGAACCCTTAAAGGCTTACTGGTTAATTGGGCTACGTACCAATGCACAACTTAGTACGCATTTGAATGCTTTTGTACGAGTGAATAATGTGTTGAATGCGGAGTACACAAGTTTTGGAATGCTTGGCGATCCGAACCAATTGCCCATGTTTAGTAGCCTCCAAGATAAGCGTTTTTTAACCGCAGGAACTCCCCTATCCGTTCAGCTTGGGGCAACATGGCAGTTTTAGATTGAATTATTGAAAGAAGTGTTTTGAGAATCCCCCCTTCTCGTTGGAATTTCTTGATTTCCTGTCTGTTTTGCTAATAAGCTCACAGCAGTTTGATGTTTATTTCTCTCACCAAAGACGATTTTATCAAGGAAATCAATTGCTTGGTTTCCTCCGATAATGATAGGCAAGCATTACTGTTTGTCCCAAAAAACGTTGTGCCGTTGCTTAGTTGCTACGTGGAAAATAACCGACGGCCATCGGGTATTTCCAGTAATCGTAACAATCAAAACAACGACACAAGTATTGTTCGATTCAAAAATCACTTTTCAGTAATCTCAAATTTTAAACGATTCAAAAGTATGAAAAAATTATTTACTGCCGTAGCATTACTCGGATTATTTAATTCAGCAGTGATGGCTACTTCCGAAGGAGACACTTCAACAGAACCAAGTGCAACAAGCAAGAAGCCTACCAAAAAAGCACTTACGCTTGCTGGCGGTTGGAAGACTGGTTTTTCAGGAAACATCAACACGCACTACGTTTATACTTCGGTTGAACAAAACCCTGTTCAAGTCGATGGCGGTTTTGTGCCTACTGGCAAAGCGGGAGTACATTCAGTCCAAAATGGGTTGTTACCAGCTTCGTTGGTTTTCTCGGCAAATAAGGTAACAGCCGATAGCTTAGAAATTGGTGCAACCATCGGAACATTCGTCGGAACGGTTTCTAATGGAGCATTATCGTATTCAGACGTAGATGTTCGTCAGGCTTTTATGACCATTTCTAAAAAGAAAATGGGAACATTTTTATTGGGACGTAACTTCGGAATCTTTGGTTTTGATGCTATCATCAACGATATGTCTTTGGTTGGTCAAGGTGCAGTACTTTCTCCTAAAAACCCTGCGAATACGTCATTGGGTGGTATTGGCTTTGGGTATATCTATTGTGACCGTCTTTCTCAAATCAATTACACCACTCCTACTTTTAGTGGTATCACACTTACGGCAGGTGTTTTTCAACCCATCAATGTACTTGGCGGAGCAGAAACGGTGTCAACAAGTTCGGGTATTCACGGAAAGGCAACTTATGCAACTACAGCAGGAAGTGCTAAAATCAATTTCAGTGCATCGGTATTAAGCCAAGATATTACTCCAGATGTAACCAACGCAAAATCAGTTTCAGCTACTGCTTTTGATGTGTTTGGTAAATTATCAGCAGGAGCATTTGGTTTATCTGCTTACTATTATTCAGGAAACGGCATTGGTACAACGGCTTTATTCTTACAAAGTACTGATGCTGCTGGCAACGCACGTACAAGCAACGGTTTCTATATTCAACCAACAGTGACTTTCGGTAAAACGAAAATAGGAGTAAACTACGGAGTAAGTAATTTGACAAAAAACTCAGTAGATGCTAACACCTTGTTGTCGCAACACCAACGAATTACGGTAGGGGTTTATCATACCATTACAGACGGCTTAACGCTTGTTACTGAGTACACAAATTTATCGACTAAAAACCAAGGGGGGGCATCTAATACCGCATCATCATTCAATGTAGGCTGTATGTTGTTCTTCTAAAATCTGTTGGTGTTGAATATTAATTAACTAACTGATTTTAAATCCAAAATTCAAAATCCATCATTTATAATTATTACCTAACATCGGTATCAAATGGCTTTTTTTCTAATCGTTGAGCCTGATTAACAAGGTCATTTATACCGATGTTTTTGTTTCCATTTTTCATAGTTAAGTATTGGTTAATAGGGTTTGTGCATTCATTTTGGACGATTTAATCCTCATAATGATTTCCTTTTTTTAGTAAAAGATGAGGTTGTGTAAAAAGTTAGAAGTTTATAAGAAACCGTTGCTGGGATTAAAGCAAAAAGTAGATTTTCTATTTTTAAAATACGGTTTAATAGCATATTAAGTACAAAGAATTCATTAGCTAAACCTATATGTTTTTACTAATGAATTGACAGTAAGGTTGTTATGAGTTAACTCTTGTGGGTTTTTCCACCAACTTAGTTGCTACAAAATGCTTTAAACATTAAGCTCTACACTTTTTACACACCTTAATTAAATTCCAATTTAAAAATCAAACAGACAATATCATGTTACATAAATATTCCTACATATTTTTAATAAGCTCTTGTGTTTCATTAGGAGCATTTGCTGCTAAAAATCCTACTGCTAATACCCTTGTTAAAGCAGGAGATTCCGAAGGGAAAAAAGTATTCAAACAAAACTGTGTGGCTTGTCACGGACAAAAAGGAGAAGGCATTGTTGGCCCTAACCTGACGGACGATTATTGGATACATGGCAACAAGTTATCCGATGTGGTGAAGGTCATCACGAATGGTGTTCCTGCCAAAGGAATGATGGCTTGGAAACCTCAATTAAGTACAGCACAGATTCAAGCGGTGGCTAGTTATGTGCTTAGTCTGAAAGGCTCTGCTCCTGCTAATGGAAAAGCTCCTCAAGGCAAGCGTTATGCAAGTGTTACAAAAGCAACACCCGTGATTGCAAGTAAAACCACCGTTGCTCCCAAAGTGACTAAAGTAGCCAATGCAACGCCAGCACCTGCGGTGGTAACTACTAAAGCGGACACCGTGAAGGCTATTGCCGAAACACCCGTTGTGACTCCAGAGGTATCAGCAGCTCCAGTGGTTACTGTTTCTACGGAAGATGATAACATTGGTAAATCAATGGCTCTTACAGGAAATGTATCGTCGGGTCAACGTTTATTTAATGCCATGTTGGGTTGTTCGCATTGTCACGGAACAAATTCAGTGGGGCA